>CAYPUP010000193.1:0-5003 GCA_964413795.1 uncultured Ignavibacteriales bacterium | reverse complement strand
GTTCGAACAGTCTGGTCGTTTTTGAATTACCATCCTTTCAGGAAGTGGATCGGCAATCGGTCGGGGTGGATCCGGTGGGAATGGCTATTGATCAGTTTTTCGTGTATATAAGCAATCGGACCGATGATTATCTGTCTATTTATAATCCGATTAACCGATCAGTCGCTGTATCATATGAAACTTCAGGAACTACTTCAGAGCTGTTAACCGATTTGGCAGCCAACCGGCTTTATGTTTCAGATAATGATCGGAATATTATTTCGGTGTTTGATATTCAAACGGGTAATCTATCGCAGACTATTAATCTTTGTGGTGATGTCACCGGCCTGGTGCATGACCAATATTCCGGAAGCCTTTATGTTGCTCAGGGGGGCTGCAATGAAATTTCTATCGTTCAATCAGAGAATAATTTTATCATTAACCAAATTTTACTTCCGGGTTATCCCGGTTTGATTAGCCTTGATCCGGAGCGAAGAAATTTGTTTGCCGTACTTCCTGATATAAACAAAGTTGCTGTCATAAATATTACCAATCCCAAAATAGCCACAATCACAGAAGTAGGGAAGAACCCCTATATGGTTCTGGTGACACAATGATAAATAAATTAAAAAATATCAGAGCCTGGGTAATAGTCCGAATTATCTTTTGTATTTTAATATTAATTATTTTTGATAATTCTCCATCAAGAGCCATCTCGAATAATCTCAACGGCAGCGCCAGAGTTACCTGGGTGGACTCTTCGACTGATACTCTGACAACCCGCTCGTTAAATCAAAATTATTCAATCAACTGGTTAAAAGATTTTGGTGAATATATCCGTTTTCGAGCTAATATGAGATATTATCATCTTGGAATAGAGCAGGACAGGAGCAGCAGCACCTGGCAGAGCCAGTACCAGCCGAACGTAGAAATAATCTGGAGGCATCCGGAATTCACGCTTGGCCTTTCAGCGCGAAAGTCAGTGTCTATGAATAAGGGAAGTGCCAGTGATTTGATCAGAGATAGTTTCGGTATAAATCTGAAAACAAGATCTTTTGAAATACCTGTGATAACAATTCGAGTTGACGGTAATCGATCTTATAATAAAGGGAGCAATCGCCAGCGCGACACGAGGGACATCAGGTCTCAGCTCGGAGTCAAACATGGTTTTGGGGTTCATAATTTCCAGTACTCATTTACCAATACCTATAATAATAATTATTTAAACGATTTAACGGTATCTGACAATAATCATATTCTCAGGTGGAGCCAAACATCATATAAGTTTGATAAAAAAATGAAATTTTCCACCAGCTATAATTTTAACTACCGGACTCAAACCACAGATTATCACAGGAGCACGAGTATATATCTGGAAATTCCACTTTTCCGGGGTTTATACAGTCTTGATGCTACGCCTGAGCTTGACCAGCTTGAAAATGTACCAGGGTTGATCGATGACGATCTCGAAGCACCGACGCAGCCCCTGATTGATATCGGTGAAAATCATCTCAATGCCAATTTAGCGGCAGATTTCGGATACAGCCGGAAAGTGGACGGGCTTTATATTTACACCGATCGTCCCTCCGGACAGGATGTTCAATGGAATGTTTATCTTTCAGATAATAATTTTGAGTGGACCTTAGTACCAAATGGTGTAGTTACCGGTTTTGATCTGAATTTCAACCGTTATGAGATTTATTTTAGCAATCAGAATACTCGCTATATCAAGGCCGTAAGAACCGGTTTTAATGATGTTGAGGAAGTTTTTGTAACTGAAATTGCAGCGGTTGAATTTTCTGAATCTAACGAGAAAACCAATAAAGAGATGATGTCGCATAATTTTGATCTTTCCTCCAATTATCAGTTTTCCAAAAAATTAAGTACTGCCTTTGATTTCACCATTCGCAAAGTACCGATTACCGATTTCAGCAATGGACGCGACATGATATACTTTTCGGCCAACACCAGACATGAATTGTCATCGAAACTAAAACAAAATATCGTATTTCAAAATGGTTACGACAAATTTGTCGGAAGCAGTACAAAAAATATAAATCGTAATCTATCTTATAATATTAAATATCAAACTTTGCCGACATTGGATTTTTTGTTTTCAGCGGTGACCCGGTCATCTTATGTTAATGACATGAAAGATCAGGAGGTCAACAGTCTTCTGCTGCATACTAATGCTGATGTCTGGACAGGGTTGACAGTCAACGGGGAAATAAATTATAACCGTTATAACCGTTTTGGCGGTTTGTCATCACTGGATACCTGGACTTACAAACTCGCCGGAGATGCCCAGCTTTTACCCAATCTTGGGGCGGTCTTTTCCTACACTACCCAGAGAACTTACGGGGGGGTGGAGTATACCGGCCGAACCCGCCATCAATATGCTCTTGATTCCGATTATCGGATGACTCGCACAATACTGATCAGAGGGAGAGTTTCGGTAAATAACGACGAGAGTATTAAGAATGTATATCAGAATTACGTGATCAGTTGGATTGTCAGTTCAAAATTGACAATCAACGGTAATGTGATTATAAATGATAACAGCTCGGGCAGTGACAGTGAAAGGTATAGCGTGAGATTTAATTATACCATTAGTTCCCGGGGATCAGTTTTTGTAAGTTATTCTAAAACAGAGACAAATTATACAGAAAGGCGTTCGGTTGAGTCTGTGCAAGCCGGCCTTGGAATAGGATTTTAGATGAAAGCATCAATTCGTAAATTTTCTCAGAAACTTGTTTTAAAAATTTTTATAGCAATCCTGCTGCTTGGTATATGCGGTTGTGGGGGAATGCGGCCAACGGTATTTCTCCATAATGAATTCGATTTTAATTTTATCGAAAAAGTTGCTGTTATCCCCTTTGATAACCTGTCCAAGGATCAGGGAGCCGGCGATCGGGCGACAAGAATATTTATTTCGGAACTTCTCGCGGCTAAGGCTTTTGATGTATTAGAGCCAGGCGAAGTAAGCCGGGTGCTGGAACAAAATGGCATTGTCCGAACCGATGAATTGAGCCGTGAACAACTGGTAAAAATCGGGTCGGAAATGAAGGTTAACGCCCTGTTTCTGGGGGCTGTGACCGAATCCGATTTAATACGCGGCGGCGGATCGAATGATATTACTGTCGCCATTATTGCCCGCATGGTGGAAGTCGAAGCCGGTTCTACGATTTGGTCGGTTACACAAAACTCAAATAACAGCAGTTTCTGGTCATCGCTATTTGGCTCTAGAAAAAAATCGCACAGCGAAGTAATGCGTTCATGTATTAAAAGCCTGTTGAAAACCCTGGTAAAATAAATGATTTTAAATCGATCTACATATTTTGCTTTTATTTTTCTTTTCCTTTTGATCGGGAAAACTCTGGCTGACAATGGCAATGCTGATAAAGATGAAATTCGGATAGGGATAATTCCATTTGGAAATTATACCGGAACTGATGAAGCCAGAAAAATTATGTTACCTATTATTGAAAACAGCCTTAAAAAGCAGTATACCAATATCCTTACTTCTTCGGAAATCAGAAATACTCTGAGAAGTTATCGTATCAGGGCAGCCGGCTTCATAAGCTTTGAGGATGCTCAGATATTAAAAGAAAACCTCGGGATAACGCATCTTCTTCTTGGTTCACTCGATTTTTTTGATACAACCAATATTGAAGTCGGGGTATCAGCAAGAATTGTCGAAATCGATAGTCTGAAAATTATTTGGGCGTCATCTGCCTCTGCAACTGGACTGGATTCGGAGTCGCTTCTCGGTCTGGGTCGAATCGATAAAATAGAAAAATTAATAAAAAAAGCGGCGGATGAATGCTTCTCTAAACTTAATGAAAATTTATTTGGTAATAATACAAAGAAACAGAATAATAAATATAAGGCAAAATGGGCATTAGTGCCTTTTGACAATTTTTCTTCATATAGAAACGCCGGACCGGTAGTTGATAACGTGCTGCTTACCGAACTTCATAACCAGGGTATAGAGATTCTGGAACCGGGCGTCGTACTCGATATTTTCCGCAGGTACAATCGCCTCCCCAGAGGCCAGGTTGATCTTCAGGTTATCAATGATTTACAGACAATTAATGATGTGGATTTGATAGTAACCGGAGCAGTTGAAAAATTTCAGCAGCGATCATCCCGATCACCGGGATCAACGCCAATATTTGAATTTGATGCCCGTATAATTAATGCCCGGACAGGGACAGTGCTGACGACTGAGGCTCTTTCCGGATTGGGAAATGATTATGAAACTATTTTTAAAATGGGTACTGTAAACTCACTGGGAGATTTGATAAAAAAAATGTCATGGAAATTGATTGTCAAACTGAATCAAAAAATAAAAAAAAGCTATTTTGCTAAAAGGTAATTAATGAATTTAATTTCTATTGAATCAATATTTGCTGAATTTCAAGCGATTCGAATATTCCGGACAATGTTTGCTGCCGGTTTACTTCTGATTATTACTGCAGCCGGTTATGCTGATGCAATTCAGGCGGAGGATTCACAAATACTGGTTATAGTCAACGAGGATACAGTTATTACTTCAGACCTCGAAAAAGAGATTGTTAAAACTCATTCGTCTATGGGAACCGATAAAAGATCAGATTATGATTACCGCAAACTGGTTGATAAACTGGTCAACGATCATCTGATTCGACAGGAAGCTAAATCGCTTGGAATGGATGAGGAAGATTGGGTTGTGAAATATCTAAATAAAAGAGAAAATGAAGCCGCCATAAATATTTACTTTAAGGATAAATTCCATCCCGATCTGTCTGTCAGTGAAAAGAAAATATTGGAGCATTTTAACAAGAATTACTCTCAGATACAGATAAGAACGATTTCAATAGCCACCCTTGAAGAGGCTAATAAAATACGGCAGGATATTATTAATGGCGCCAGCATGGACAGTGTTGCTCAGGCTGTCTCGTTGGATATGTATCGTTTTCTGGGGGGGCTGCATAAAATGAAATTTTGGGCGGATATAGAAGATGTACATAGAAAGGAATCAT
>CAYPUP010000192.1:897-5006 GCA_964413795.1 uncultured Ignavibacteriales bacterium | reverse complement strand
GTGTCGGCAGCCAATCTCGAAATCCCCGGCGGCCGGGTGGAAGAAACATCGAGAGAATATATTGTTCGTATGGCTGGAAGATTAGATAGGGTCGGGGAATTTAATAATGTAATAGTTAAGAATAAAAATGGAATCCCGGTCTACCTGAAGGATATTGCCTCAGTAATTGATACCGTCGAAGAACAGCGCTCCTTTTCCAGCTATAATATGAACCCGGCTGTTTCTCTTACTATAAAAAAACAATCCGGAACAAATACTGTCGATATGGCTCGAAAGGTTAAAGAGTATATAGTGAAATTGGAAAATGAACTGCCCAATGATATTTCAATCCAAATTGTCAGTGACAATTCGACTTTTATTGAAGATTCAATTCATGAGATACTTTTTAATATTCAGTTTGGAACTATTCTCGCTATTCTGGTGATATTTCTATTTCTCCTGGATTATCGCCCAACTATCATTGCCGGCCTTTCGATCCCAATCTCATTAGTAGCTACATTCACCATTATGAATATTTTGGGTTTCACTATTAATGTTATGACTTTAATGGGGTTGTCATTAGCGGTAGGGATTCTTATCGATGATGCTATCGTAGTTATGGAAAATGTCTATCGGCATCTCAGTTTGGGAAAAGACAAGGTAAAGGCGGCTATTGACGGTACCAAAGAGATCGGTCTGGCTGTGATGGCGACAACTTTTGCCATTATGGTTGTCTTTTTGCCGGTTGCTTATATGGAAGGATTAGTTGGAAGATTCTTTTATGAATTTGGAATAACAGTTGCATTTGCTGTTCTAATTTCACTCTTCGTAGCTTTTACATTAACCCCGATGATGTCCTCAAGGTGGTTAACCATAAAAAATAATGACAATAATGTATCAAATCGTAATCAGGGTTTATTTCAGAGCATTTGGAATCCAATTTACAGGTTTTTATCTTTGTGGAATAAAACTTTTGAAAAATTTAATCCCAAATATATAAAATTATTAAGAAGTTCGTTGAATCATCGCTGGTTGGTCATTCTTTTTGCATCCCTGACAGTTGTATTTGCCTGGTTTATGACAAGATTTGTGGGTATGGAATTTATGACTGAATCAGATCAAAATCAGATGTCAATAGAAATGTCTTCGCCTCCCGGGACGAATCTGGATGAAACTGTTAATAAATTGAAAGAATTGGAATCTATTGCCCGAGGGTTAAGTGAGGTTAAGAATACATTTATTACTATCGGGGAAGGAAATGCCCCTGTTAATGACGGGTCACTTCTGGTTAAATTTGTTGATCGAAGCGAAAGACTCCTTACGGCAAAACAACTTGTTGATTCTGCCAGAATATTATTTTCCGATATCCCCGGGGCTATTATTTCTGTCGCAACTCAAAAAGGTGAAGGGGGAGGGAAAAAGCCCATTGAATTATCTGTACGTGGTGCCGACCTTGAAGTCCTGACTCAGTTAAGTCATAAAATCCAGGAGATCATGTATGATATTCCGGGCACGGTTGATATTGATAACTCTCTGGATGAGGGAAAGCCGGAGATCAAAGTAGATGTTGATCGCAGGCTGGCTGATGATTTGGCATTAAATTTATACAATATTCCTGCCACCGTCCGTTCCCTGATCGAAGGGGAGGTTGTTTCGACTTTTAAAGAAGGGTATGAGGAGTATGATGTCCGGGTCAAGTTGGATGAAAAATTCCTGTCATCTATGGCTAGTCTTGAACAAATATTAATAAAAAGCGAAAAAGATCTTCCCAACGGTGATAAAATGTTAGTCCCATTAGGGAGAGTAGCTAAGCTGCAAAAGTCATCGTCGATAGGCCAATATAACCGCTTTGATCGCCAGCGTGAAGTCAGAGTAAATGCAAATGTCGCAAGTTGGGCGTTTGCCGGTACTGTGTCCGGTGCAATTATGGAAGAAGTATTATTGATCGATCTGCCTCCAGGTTATTCTGTAAATTTGGTTGGTGAACAGGAGATAATGGTAGAATCATTTACTAATATCCGGAAAGCACTTTTATTAGCGGTCATTTTTATATATTTGCTTTTAGCCTCTCAGTATGAATCATTTTTTGACCCGTTATCTATTATGATATCCTTGCCACTTTCCCTTGTCGGAGCTATATTGGGATTAGTAGGCTCGTCATTCTCCATTATGTCTCTGATTGGCATTGTCCTATTGATGGGATTGGTGACCAAAAATGCAATTTTATTGATAGATTTCGTGAAACAAGAAAGAGCCAGAGGTGTTTCAAGAACTGAAGCGATTTTAAAAGCCGGTCCGACCAGATTGAGGCCGATCCTTATGACCACGCTGGCTACTGTTTTCGGAATGCTGCCCTTGGCTCTGGGATTAGGACCCGGGGCGGAGTTCAGATCACCGATGGCTAAAGCTGTTATCGGCGGGATGCTTTCCTCGACCCTGTTAACACTCGTTGTCGTCCCGGTGGTTTATACGCTGATTGATGATTTTGTAGGTTTCTTTAAAAAGAAAAAATTAGAAGAGATTAAAGCAGAAGAAACGGTTGTTAGTGGTTAAGTTAATTGCTCCAGATAAATCGCTGGGTTATTCCAAAATCTTTCTTGATTATATTGCCGGGTTGAATTCAGCCCGACATTTTTATTCAGGGGATAATATTGAAAGTGTGGCTGAACAGCTTAATAAAATTGAATATCCCAGGAATAGAATGGCTGATGTTCTGACACGCCAGAATAAAGCTTATAATTCATCTGAAAAGACTTTTGAAAACATAGAAAAACTCCGCCAAAAAGAGACACTCTGTCTTTTCTCTGGACAACAAGCTGTTTTATTTGGTGGTCCGCTTCTAGTAATACTAAAAGCATTAGCAATAGTAAAAGCAGCTAATCTCTATTCCAAACAATTGAGCAGACCCGTTATCCCCATATTCTGGATTGCAGGGGATGACCATGATTTTGAAGAAGCCAATCATACCTATGTTCTCAATCGCAGTAGTGAGGTAGAAAAGATTTCGTATGAGGCTCTACCTGATAAAGAATGGCCGATATCGGAAGTTAAGTTTGTGGATGAAAATTCCCTGATTAACGCCAAGAACAACCTAAAAAAAGCGTTAGGTCAGACAGATTATACCAATGAAATATTTAAGCTGCTTGATGAATGTTATACATCTTCAGATACTTTCGTTACGGCTTTTGGAAAATTATTGGCTAAATTAACAAGTGATTACGGGTTGATTCTATTTTCTCCGGGCGATTCTGAAGTTAAAGAAATAGCCAGGCCATTTTTTAAAAATATATTGGAATTACAAAAAGATCTGCATGACACTCTTAATTTAACCAATGAACATATTCAGGATTATGGCTATCATCTTCAGGTAGAAAAGAAAGAGAATGCGGTACATCTGTTTTTAAACCATGAGGGCCGCCGTCCTGTTATGAGTAATGGAAGCGGTTTTAATGCCGGTGATGAAGTCATCTCAAAGGACCATTTACTAAAACTTATTGATCAGGAATATCAAAATATATCTCCTGATGTTATTACCAAACCGATTTTTCAATCATACTTGTTCCCGGTTCTTTCCCAGAAGGGAGGACCGTCGGAAATTGCTTATCTGGCGCAGGTAAATCCATTGTTTTCATTATTTGGCCGCGTTGCTCCGTTTTACAAAGCCCGAGCCTCGTCGACTATTGTTGAGAAACATCATGAAAAGACTATGGATGAATATGATATTTCGTTTGAAGATTTGACTGGAGATATTGAACAGGTAATCAATCGGGTATTAGCGAAATCACTCCCGGTGGAACTTGAATCAGGTTATAAAAGAATGAAAAGCGGGATAGATGAGACTTTATCAAGATTTATTGATAACTCTCTTAAATTTGATTCTTCGCTTGAGGCTTTCGGAGAACAAATCAAGGGTAAAATAGAGTTTTCATTAAAGCAATTGGAAGGCAAAGTCTTTTCAGCTCATAAGAAAAAATCAACAGAGACTCGTGAAAGAATATATCGCCTTTGGAATGCATTATTTACAAATCGTAATTTACAGGAACGAACATTAAATGTCTCTTATTTTATATCTAAATACGGATTTGATGTTATTAGATTTATTTATGATCATCTGGATAGTGAAGAGAATG
>CAYPUP010000192.1:0-887 GCA_964413795.1 uncultured Ignavibacteriales bacterium | reverse complement strand
TGCTCACCAGTTGATTTATTTATCAGAGATGGAGAAAAAGTAAATGGTAATCGGAATTACTTGTTATCCTTCCGCTGGCGGTTCTGGCATTGTTGCTACTGAATTGGGCCAGCAGTTGGCTCGAAGAGGGCATGAAGTTCACTTTATATCTTACGGCATTCCCTTTCGACTGGATAAGTATGAACCTAATTTATTGTATCATGAAGTTGAAACCAATGCTTATCCGCTGTTTAAATTCCCCCCCTATACTCTGACGCTGGCGGCCAAAATGGCCCAGGTTTCCCGGGATTATAAACTTGATATTTTACATATGCATTACGCTATACCACACGCCACCTGTGCCTATCTGGCCAAACAAATATTAGCTGGTCTGGGGAATCAAATTCCAAAGATTATTACAACCCTGCACGGAACGGATATTACTCTGGTAGGGCAGGATCCGTCGTTTTATGATATGACGAGGTTTTCAATAAACGCCTCTGACGGATTGACAGCGGTGTCAAATTATCTTGCTGAAGAGACCAAAGAAGTCTTCAATCTTGAAAAAGAGATTAGAGTCATTCACAACTTTTTTAATGCAGAACGATTCCGACCTGATTTGTGTGAGAGTGTAAAATCAGATTTTATTAAGGATAAGGAATTTCTACTGGCGCATGTTTCAAATTTCCGTCCTGTTAAGAGAACCCTTGATGTAATTGATATATTTGAAAAGATATCAGCCGAAGTACCAGCTAAATTAATGCTTGTTGGCGAAGGACCGGATACGGTTTTAACCAAACGACAGATTAAAAAGAAAAATCTTGAAGACCGGGTCTTTTTCCTTGGCAATCAAAACCGGGTAGAAGCCGTTCTTCCATGCGCCGATCTCTTTTTGATTCCCTCGGAAG
>CAYPUP010000191.1:0-5008 GCA_964413795.1 uncultured Ignavibacteriales bacterium | reverse complement strand
GGTCTTGGATTCGGGGCATTATTTATCGGCGTCTCATTAGGTCGACTGTCTTCGTAGAAAGGCAATTGTGACATTTCGCTTGACTAAGTGACAATCAAAACTTACGATAAATATGAAAATAATAAAAACATCGGTAGTACCTGTATTGCTATTTATGGAGGTAAAAGATGATAGTTGCCAGATCCAGAAAAACATTGATCCTGTTTATCGTAATAGGCTCAGTTCTTTTAGCCATTGGTTGTGCAAAAAAAAATTCGTCATCAGAGACTCATCCTGTTTATTATTCAAGTGAAATTATCGATAGTGCCAGAAGCATGATTGATGCAGGTTACGGTCTCCTGGACAGCAATCTGGTTGATAGTGCAGTAGCCACTTTCACGAGAATAAATGAATTGATCCCCACTGGATTGATTAGCAATTATCATATAGCCTGCGCCTATGGACGTTCAGGCAATACTGCCAAAGGGATTGAGCATCTTCAGAAGTTAGTCGATGCTGGTTATGATTCTCCCGACAATTTCAAATATGATACCGACCTGGAATCACTCAAAAGCGACCCTCTATTTGAACAGATTGTCCAGAAAGCTAATTCTAATCTCATAGCTGGCGGGGAAGCAATCAGCAAGGGGCTGCCTGATTATGACGCCCCATCAGGGAAATTCGCTGATCTTGAAGAATTCGATTCCTGGTATAAAGAACAGAACTCAAACCTTCATCGTAATAGCATGGCTTGGACGACAGTGGAGGGTACACTTGCAAAGATTGAATTGGAAGCTCAAAAGCTGGCTGCTAATCGGGTATTCATAACTGATGATTTAGAGTATGATCATGGTCTCGAGCGGATTCGAGCAACTGCTTCAATATTCAGTATGTATGAACCCTGGGGGGCAATGTCTGATGCGGTTGAATCAGAAGTGACTAACTTTTTGTCTGCTTCTCCCTCAGATGCGGCTAAGAATGAAGCTTTCTATTTTGCCGGACTTGCCGCTGCAATGAAATTTACTGCCGATGATGAAAATCGGGTTGCAGCTTACACTAATTCAAATGAATATCTTGCTAAAGTAACGGAGGAATCTGATTTCTATGGACCGGCTCAAGCCCTTACGATGATCAATAATCTGAGACTTCCGAATGCCGACACAGAAAATCTAAAATCTGACTTTAAATCACTTATCAATAAATATCCCGATAATAAAACCATTTACAGATTAATTTCCACTCAGTATGGACCAGGTGCTGTAGATATGCTTTGGCCGATTCAAATTGATCTGGAAGATATTGATGGGAAGTTAATCAAGTTAGCAGATTATAACGGTAAAGTGCTTTTGATCGATTTCTGGGCAACATGGTGTGGTCCCTGTCGAGCCGAACTTCCAAACGTTGTTGAAAATTACAAGAAATATCATGCCAAAGGTTTTGAGATTGTTTCAATTTCGGCTGACTACAAAGACAGCACACCTCTCGAAGATTACCGTAAGTGGATAACGGAACACGAAATGACATGGCGTCATACTTATGATGGTGAAGGCTGGAATACAAGTCTCATTAAAAAATTCTTTGTATCAGGTATCCCCGCAACCTTTTTGGTTGGTCCTAAAGGTAATTTGATTGCCAAAGGGGATGAGCTTAGAGGTGAATTACTCGGTGAACAAATTCAGAAGGCATTTGGGTCTTTATAGAATTTGACACTGCTTCCAATTATTTAATATGAGCCATTAGGAATCCTTTCCTGACGGCTCTTTTAATTTATGTTTCTTTCAGGAGGGATTTTTGACAGCGCTAAAAAATAAACCCATTGAAAGGGGCGCGTTGAAAAAGTCATATATTTCATAGAGGCATCGCTCAGTCTTATACTCCGGGCGACACAAGGCAGCCCTCTATGCGTGATTACAAAGTTACTGCGTAGCGGCGGGGCTTGTCTCCGTCGCTATTTTTGCTAAAAGAAGGTTTTTCAACACACACCTTCGCGGGAATGACATGTTTAGAGCCTATCTCATATAAAATGTCAGTTAGTGACTACTTCTTGAACCCAAATTTTATTGCATCAAACTCGCAGGATTTTAAACACTCTCCGCATGAGGTGCAATCAGGCTGGGCTAACGTCGTTTTATCCAATAATTTTTTGATTGTCGGGCAGGGGCTGGCTTCGACACACTCATTGCATTCGGTACAAGCATCAAAATCAATTCTGATTCTTCCCGGAGCAATTTTTTCCAGCAGCCATGTCACCGCCCCAATCGGACAAATTAAATAACAGAAGGGGCGATAGAGCATCAGACTGGCAATCACCAATATAACCATCATGACAATCCACAGAGCATCTATTTGCCAGTGTAATAATTCAAAGGCATTGATCGGATCATAAATGCTGTATGCCGAAAAGGCATTCCACATCTGACTGGAGGCATCGTTTTCAGTGTATTCTGCAAGCAGAGCAATATGATCTTTTATCCAGAAAAAGCTCAGAATAAACATTCCAAGTAAAGCCATACGTACTGAATTAAAGGCAGTAAAGTTAAACTGCTTAAATCTCGGTTTAAATGGAATTTTATTGATTAGATCCTGCAATGCTCCCAGGGGACAGACCCATCCGCAGAATAGTTTCCGACCAATTACACTGGGGATCATCATCGCCAGAAAGAGGGCCAAAAATCCAGCCATAAAAGTGCCCGTTGTAAATTTGAACATAAAGAGCTTGGTAATACCACACATCGGGCTTGGGTGCATGGGGAAGAAATAGTCAAGACCGAACAGAATAAAGACAATAATTAAAAAACCAATCCTTATCCATTTATTAACCCATTTCCCCAACAACAGTACTAACCCAACTATGGAGATAACCATAAAAAGGAGATAATGAGGTGCAAACAAAAAGTCCCACACACCTCGTGTGTTTTTTGATCCAGGTTCAGTTTTTTCCTGAAGATGTTCGCTAATCTGAGATTCTTCTGCCTCTTTAGCTTTTATGGCATTGGCTATCGAGGCGGAATCATGAGCATGATCATGTTCTTCATTTAAAACTGTATCGTTTTGTGTCTGAGGCGTGGCCTCGTTCGTCTCTTCCTGGGCATTAACTCCGATAGTCAAAACCAGAAGAACAAACATCCCTGATAAAAATAACCTCAATTTTGTCATGGGTAGAGTATAAAATCTACATTGTAAAAAGTCAAATAAATGAAGGCAGCAATGTTGCCTATTTCTTTGAAAGTTCGCCGTGTTTTAAAACTTTAAACCGACTTAAGGCCTCATCGAACTTTTCTTCAGCTTTGAAGCGGGGATAATTATCACTGATACCGAGGTCGATAATTATCATTTCAGAAACAGCATCATAATATGAAATCATAACGACCGGGATAAAATTATCAGGATGGTTAAAATAATAAGTAGGGACAATTTCACCATTGAAGTTTAACATAGAATCGACCAACCAAATTGCCAATTTTTTCCCATACTGTCTTCTGATACTGGCCGTATCATCGGTAAGGATTTGATCAAATGTAAAATGGTCATTGTAGGATTTTAGATTATATATTGTGATGCCAATTATAACATTAGCGGAGTCATAATTTTCACTTTTAGGTAAAAAAGCAAAGGAGTAGCCATCCCCCACCACTTTTTTATCTTCCATTATGAACCCATTTGGCGGGTTAAAGATATAGTCAGCACTAATGCCATTGTAAAAGGCAGTGTTTGAATCGGTTACCTTACTTGAAACACTGTTGTCAATGAAACTGCCCATAAAACTCAGCACCAGATAGAGTACTGCATTAAGGAAATAAATCATATTATATTTATCGACATTTTTAGTCAGGTTTTAAGGTACAAATATTACCCCAAATAAATACAGAATCAGATAAAATTTTTGCCTAAAAGCAGCTGAATAGCTTGTGCTTGCACCGTTCTGAGCGTATAATCCCTAAATATAGGATTTGGAATTTTTGATAATTCTGAAAATACTTAAATTCAATTTGTGAGGTTAAATTATGGCAGGAATTGTTGGATATGGTTGTCACCTGCCCCGACACCGCATCAAGGTCGAGGAAATCGCCAAAGTGTGGGGAGCCGATGCACCCAGCTACAAACGTGGTTTGATGCTTCGTGAGAAATCAGTCCCTCCCCCGGATATGGATACGATTACTCTTTCAGTTGAAGCAGCTCGTCGGGCACTGGTCAGGGCGCAAAATGTTGATCCCAAAGATATAGGAGCCATCTATATCGGTTCCGAATCTCATCCCTACGCCGTGAAATCATCCGGTGCAACAGTGGCCGAAGCTCTTGGAGCCACCCCGGATATTCACTGTGCCGATTTTGAATTTGCCTGTAAAGCCGGTTCGGAAGCAATGTTTGTGGCTTTGAGCCATATCGATTCCGGCTATATGAAGTATGCTTTGGCTATTGGCGGGGATACTTCCCAGGGAGCCCCATCCGATGCGCTGGAATTTTCAGCCGCTGCTGGAGCTGCCGCCTTTATTATGGGAAAAGAAAATCTGGTTGCCGAATGCCTATATACACATTCATTCATGACCGATACACCCGATTTCTGGCGCAGAGAACATGAGTTTTATCCGCAGCATGCCGGTCGTTACACTGGCGAGGAAGCCTACTTTGCTCATACCAGAGGGGCAACCAATGCTATCCTGAAAAAATCCGGGATGAAACCGCAGGATTTTAAATATGCTGTCTTCCATCAACCCAACGGCAAGTTCCCCCAGAGAGCCGCTTTTGAATTAGGCTTCACACAGAAACAGATTGATCCGGGCTGGCTGGCTCCCAGATTAGGAAACACCTATTCAGGTGCATCCCCAATAGGCTTGACTGGCATACTCGATGTTGCCGAACCCGGCGATATGATTCTGATGTGCTCCTATGGATCTGGTTCTGGTTCCGATTCCTTTATTTGGAAAGCAACCGACCGTCTTAAAAAAGTACAGGATTTGACTGTCAAAACAGCCAAACTCCTTGATGAAAATTTAACCTACGTCGAATACGGCACCTATGCCAAATTCCG
>CAYPUP010000190.1:0-5048 GCA_964413795.1 uncultured Ignavibacteriales bacterium | reverse complement strand
ATCCGGGTAGACTTTGTGTATTTCCTTTGGAAACATTCCGGCAAAAAGGGCATTCCTGGCAAAGGGCGTTGCTGTTGGGAGCATGGAATAATAATATTTCCTATCAATATTATAAAACTCAGCCAACAATGGTTCAACCAGCATCCATTGATCGAGCCGCATGCAATCGATCACGATAAAACAGATCTTTTTCTGTTTTTTGAGAGAAGGAATCATATACTTATTTGTCACATCAGGTGAAAGAATCGGTCGGTTGTTCGATTGCAGCCAATCAAGATAATTTTTTTCCAAATACTTGGTAAACTCAATATTCCATTCCTTGCGGGTTCCTTCGAGGGTCTGCTCCAACCCGACATCGGCATTGGCGTCTAATTCAAGATTCCAATAAGCCAAAATCCGGGCTGCTTCATACCAATCCTCCGGTTCCATTGGACCATACAATTTCTGATTAAATTTGCTTATTTCTGTCATATAGCGTTTCATCGATGAACCGCTGATTATTTTACGGGAATCAAGAATTTTTTTGATTACCATAAGTACCTGCGAGGGATTAATCGGCTTAACGAGATAGTCATCAATTTTTTGGCCGATAGCCTCTTCCATAAGGGATTCTTCTTCAGATTTAGTAACCATAACCACCGGTAGGTGAGGCTGGATTTCTTTTATCTCTTCCAGCGTAGTCAAACCATCCTTGCCCGGCATCATTTCATCAAGAAGCACCAGATCGTATTGATTTTTTTTAACCAGTTCCAGAGCATCATCACCGGAAATCGCCCCTGATAACTGATACCCCCGCTGCTCCAGAAAAAGCATATGCGGTTTTAAAGAATCTATTTCATCATCAACCCAGAGAATTTTTTTACCATCACTTTGTGGAGACATTTTATTCCTTTTTATTTTCGTGAAATCGGAAGTTGAATTTCAAAAATCGTTTGTCCGGGAGATGATTTTTTTAATATAACTCTACCGGAGTGATATTCTTCGACAATGCGCCTGACTAAAGTCAATCCGAGCCCCCAGCCCCTCTTTTTGGTTGTAAATCCGGCTCTGAATATTTTACGCGCCGCAACTTTTGTTATACCAGGTCCGTTGTCAATCACTTCAATAATAACACACTTTTGCGATTGATGCTGCTCGGTTTTAATTTCAATTTTTCCAGTGCGGGAATCAACTACCTGGAGAGAATTTTTTATTAAATTCTCAATAGCCCAGCTAAAGAGTTCGTTATTTAGTTTCAATGTGGGAATTTCACCGGTTGATAATTCTATGGCAATCCCATGTCCCTCGAAGGGCAGGCGGCGGCGATAATATTCAACCGTATCTCTCAAAAGCAGGTTAAGATCGCATTCCTGCAAGGCGGGGATAGAGCCAATCTGTCCGAACCGATTGGCAATCTTATTCAGACGGTTGACATCAACCAGCATATTGCCGAGAGCATCATTAAGCTGCTTCTTTTCATTATCATTAATTTTTGAAGTCTCGGTCTCGCCAGCCATCACTTCAATCCATCCCATCAATGATGAAATCGGTGTTCCTAACTGATGAGCTGTCTCTTTGGCCATACCCACCCAAATGTTGCGCTCCTCGCTCCGCTTGATATTTTGAAATCCGATAAAAGCAACAATCATAAATGCCAATACAATGCCAATCTCAATAAATGGCATCATGGTCAATTGCTTGATAACTTTGGAGTCCCCATAACAGAAATAATTAACTCTGCCACTGCCAAATTCGAGCGAAATCCGGCCATGTTGATCTATCATATTACCGGCTTCTTTAATAAGCACGGCTTTGGCGGTTTCGGAATAATCTGTAGGAGAGATATTTTCAATATTACGCCAGTGAACCGGCTGATCATTTTCATCAAGGACAATTATCGGGAATTCCGCTTTAACAATAATCTCATCAAAAACAAACTGTGTTTCCTGGCTCGAAGTAGGCGAGCTGGCTACCATCTGCCATAATTTAACATATTTGTCAATCTGGGAGCGGGTATTCTTATTCAGCTCCTCGATTACCTGAAAAGTGTACCAGATAAAAACTCCGGAAATTACAGCCACACCTAAGAGAAGAAAAATTTTGAAAAAAGTGGACTTGCCAATATGGAGGCGGTCAACAAATCCGGTATTTTTTGAAGTATCAGCCATTAGCCTATTTTTGTTATCCCTTTCATATATGGGTATAATATTTCAGGAATATTCACCGTCCCATCTGCATTTTGATAATTTTCAATTATGGCTGGAATCAATCTTGCCAGAGCCACCCCGGAGCCGTTAAGGGTATGAGGAAATTGAATTTTTTTCTCCTCATCCCGGTAGCGACAATTCATTCTTCGAGCCTGAAAATCCATGAAGTTGGAAACCGATGAAATCTCCAGCCAATTTCCGACACCGGGAGCCCAGAGCTCGATATCATAACAGCGCGCTGCTGCAAAAGAAAGGTCTCCGGTCGCAAGTTCTACAATACGATAGGGAAGTTTTAATCCTTGAATAATTTTTTCTGCCTGAGCTAATAATGACTCATGTTCTTCAAATGAAGTCTCCGGTCGGACAATTTTAACTAATTCCACTTTGTCAAACTGATGCACTCTAAGCATCCCCCGTGTATCTTTCCCCGCGGCTCCGGCTTCACGGCGGAAACATGGCGTTTGAGCGACAACATTGACCGGCAGTTTCTGGTAATCCAAAATCTCTTTTTTAAACATGTTGGTAAGGGGAACCTCGGCTGTTGGAATCAGGTAAAGATCATCCTCATCAGCAGCGGTTTTGTACATGTCCTCTTCCATTTTCGGTAGCTGTCCGGTCCCAAACATGGTATCAGCGGTAACGAGAAAAGGGACATTGTATTCAATGAAGCCGTCTCTGATATGAGTATCGAGCATATAATTTATTAGAGCTCGCTGAAGCAGTGCCCCGGTTCCTTTTAGAACATAAAAACCTGAACCGGAAATTTTTGACGCTGCCGGTAAATCAAGAATTCCCAATCTCTCTCCCAGTTCCCAATGCGGAAGAACTTTGAAATCACATTGGGGAACCTCACCCCATGTCCTCAGGACGACATTATTTTCTTCACTGCCCACCGGTGCTTTTTCATGAGGAATATTTGGAATCCATGTCAGAGCGGTATTAAGTTTTTCTTCCACTTCCCGCAGCTTTTCATCATAGGAGCTGATTTTATTGCCAACCTCTTTCATAGCCGCCACAGCTTCATCGGCCGATTCCCCGGCTTTTTTCTTTCTGCCAATCTCAGCCGAGGCTTTATTTCTTTCCCCTTTTAACTTCTCAACTTCACGGATTATCTCTCGACGTCGTTCATCTATTTGAAGAATAGCGTCAATGTCAGATTTATCATTTTTTTTGGCAATCCCAGCTTTGACCAGCTCCGGATTTTCACGAATAAATTTCAGATCAAGCATTAAACTTCCTGTTTGATTTATATAATTTCATAGTCAAAAAACAGCTATTTGTTCCACAAATTATATGGAATTCAAGCTCTTAAGTCAAAGGGAGTATTTGTCATAGGAAGTTAAAGATGGCTGTATTTCGATCTAAAATCTCTATTATTTTCACCAAGAGCTTAAAATACTCAGATATTTGCAATCTTTTATGTAAAAATGTCGTTTTTTTATATAAATATCTTCTTAACTTCTTGATTTTTCCGAGAAAAGATATAACTTATGGGGCTTCGATCGTGAAAGGAGTTTTTGAATACGATGTCTAAAATGTGTGGAATATGTGGCAAGGTACCGGTTGCGGGAAATAACGTCTCTCATGCCAACAATAAGACCAAGAGACGGTTTATGCCCAACCTGCAGAATGTAAGAGCTCTGGTTAACGGTGTTCCTAAAAAGATTTCTGTTTGTACTTCCTGCCTCAAAGCTGGTAAAGTGATTAAGAATATCCGTGGCATTAAAAAACCTCAGAAGGCTGCCCCGGCGAAATAATAGATCACCCTTATTTTGTTAAGATTATTAAAACCGCTCATTCGAGCGGTTTTTTGATATTTATAAATAAATTTACATCTTATTCCGTAGGGACAGGTCGCGACTTGTCACTACGGAAAATAAAATCTATTTATTACATTGTAGGGGCACAGCATGCTGTGCCCCTGCATAATTACTACCAGTACCAATGAAATTATTCTTTTATCCCTGTTAAAATATAACTCAAAGGAACCTTCTCGAATTTGGCTACCTCAGGGAACATCTCAGAAATATCTTCCGGAAATTCAATAAACTCAGTTAGCCTAATTCCGTTTTTAACGATTGGATTTATGATATCCGAAATCTTTTGAGTAAAACAGTATGTCGTTTTGGACTCATAGATAGTCTTGCCAACATAGTCTATCCCGCTATTTTCAATCCAGGGTTCGGTTCTGAAATAGGAGTGGATCACCTTCATAGGGTCTTTGGGCTCATATCCTTTCTCTTCATCACACTCAAATACATACATAAAAGGGTGCTGCTCATAAATGACAAGATGTCCCTCAGGCTTTAGAAGATTGGAAATGACATTAAAATATTTATTTAAGTTAGGCATCCAACAGAGAGCACCAATGGTGATTAGAACAATATCAAAAGAATTATGATATTTTTTATCAATATCATATATATTTGTTCTGACAAATTCACAAGCCCTGCCGGATATCTTTGCCAGATCCCTTGCCTCTTTAATAGCTTCATCCGAAATATCAAAACCAACCCCTGACAATGCCCCCATGTTTAATACCGAAAGGAGCTCCCGGCCATTATTACAATTAGTCTGAGCTATTGTTTTACCTGCTACACCAATCTCATTCAACTTAGCCGTCAGAATTTCATCAAGTCTAGAGTAGTCAGGCTTCAAAAATTCCTTTTTATAATCAATTTTTCTACCTTGCTGATGTTTCAGAGTAGCTTCGTTCCATGCTTCGCGATTCGATTCTGTTATTTTTTTATGATCCATTTTATTTACCTTAACTTTTTATAGGGCCGAATCATTCTTTCAATAATAAATAATAAATTATAAATTATAAATTATAATTTTTAAATTATATTTAAATGAATGCTT
>CAYPUP010000189.1:0-5117 GCA_964413795.1 uncultured Ignavibacteriales bacterium | reverse complement strand
TTACATATTACGATGACGACGCGGCCGATGTCAACATAGGTTATGTTTTTAATAGTGCTGCCGGTGGTTTAACGACTTTAAAAAATATGTTCAGATTATACAAAAGCCATGATCGTTGGGTGAAGCCGACGGTTACCGTTCTTCCGCTTCAATTGGAATATGACTTTAAAATTCAGAAAGCCATAGAAGCGGCTGAAGAAGAAAATAAATAATACAGCTATGCACATGGAACTAATTTCACATACAGGCATTGCTGTTCGTGATCTTGATGAGAGTATTGCCAGATATTCTCTTCTTACAGGCGACAAAAACCCGCTGATTACCGAAGTACCTGATCAAAAAGTAAGAGTTGCCATATTCTCATCAAATAAAAATCATTATCATTCCGGCGGTAGAATTGAACTATTAGCCCCCACCTCCCCGGACAGCCCAATTGCAAAATTTTTAGAAAGAAGAGGGGAAGGGCTGCACCACATTTGTATATACGTGGATGATATCAAAATCAAATTAGCAGAACTTAAAGAGATAGGGGCAAAACTAATAGATGAAACGCCTCGAATAGGGGCTGAAGGTAATTTGATTGCTTTTGTGCATCCCTCCGGTTCCAATGGAGTTTTGATAGAACTCGAAGAAAGAACCTAACTGCTCTGTAAATTTTTTGACTCTAATTATCTTCTGCTAAAAATTATTCATGCACTTTTTGATAACCGCAAGCCGCTCACTTAGAAATGTCTTGCGGTCATTTACCGGTCTGTAAACAAAACTTCGCCCTTCTTTTTCTTTAAAAAGAAAACCTTTTTTTTCAAGGCGGCTAAGAACTGTCATCACCGTTGTATAGGCTCGATCAGAACTGCTCCCAAGGTAGAAAAGAGCCTTTTTAACCGTTAATTCTTGTTTATCCCAGGCTAATTCCATCAGTTCAGCTTCGGTTGGTCCCAGGAAAACAGAAAGTCCGGAGCTGTAAGGATCAAAATAAAATGGCAGTCTCTTTTTATTTAACATGTTTTTCATGCTTGTCCCGGAAAACCATGGAAACCCCAAGCGCAATCAACGCCAGTGGTACAAAATAATCCCAGACATCTCCCGGAAGAAAACCGAGATGATCAAAGAGCATCAAAACCCCGACTAAGATTATTAATAACCCTATAAACATATAACCTCCTGTTGTTTCTTCATATTTATAATTATGATTCAC
Organism: uncultured Ignavibacteriales bacterium; assembly: GCA_964413795.1. Taxonomy (GTDB): domain Bacteria; phylum Zixibacteria; class MSB-5A5; order GN15; family FEB-12; genus DAOWMZ01. Next base: position 3,922 of record CAYPUP010000189.1, on the reverse strand, counting down.
AGTTGGAAAGTTAAAAATAATCGATTAAATATATAATTGTGACCAATAAAAAACCCGACTGTTGCCAATCGGGCTTATATTGATTAACTAATAATTTAAAATCTATCAACTCCAGCTATAAACATAGGTTGGGGTTGTGGTAAGACGCAGACCAACCGTATCAGTTCCATCAACAACGGTTTGTACCTGATAAATAATAAAACGTACACCCCCGCTTAACCAACCGCCGGTGATTGGCTTTTTGGGATGATACATAATCCAGTTGCCGCTGGTGCGGAATGACCAGGTTCCGGCTGGAGTATTGGTCCGATTGACCGGGTCATTTACACCCTTGTAGTTGGAAGGAATGTTTGATAACTGATCAAACGGATTTACGATCCCAATGGAATTACCTTTAACATACTGTTTTGAGCAATAGATCGTCAATGCTGATTCCAATGACCCTACCATCTGTTCAACAGCTGCTTTTTCTGCTTCATCGCGTACTTCCAGAAATTTAGGAATTCCTACCCCTGCCAAGATACCCATAATTACAATGACAATGACAAGCTCAATCAGCGTGAAGCCTTTTTGGTTATTGTGTGCCTTGCACATTGGATTTCCTCCGATTTAAATTTAATATATTATTTTCCTATAGATAATTATCGACAGGGATTAAAATAAATTAACAATACAATGATTTTAAAAATTGAACAAAAATAAATTCTGATAAGATACAGAGCTATAATTTATTACCGACAAATTGCTATAACTGCTTGAGATTGTTGACGATAAGGCTGGCAATCTCTTCCAGCATCAGGCGGTCTTCATCGGTGAAATTATTCGGCTTGTTGGAATCAATATCAATTTCCCCCAGGCATATTTCACCATCCATCAAAGGAACAACAATCTCAGATCGGGTCGTAATGGAACAAGCTAAAAACCTGGGATCATCATTGACATCATCGACTATAATGCTCTTTTTCCGGGAGGCTGCCGCGCCGCATATGCCCTGGTTGAGTTCAATTTTTTTGTGAGGGGTTTCGGGTCCGATATACGGACCAACTTCGAGAATATTATCTTTAAGCAGGTAAAAACCGGTCCAGTTAAAATCAGGCGAGAAGCTGCCAATTAATTCAACCGTTTTTTGAAGGATTTCAGTTTTATTTTTTATGCCTTCAATTGAAGATTTAATCTTCTCAATGAGTTCCTGATGTTTTTTGCTGATCATAGATTGTCTCTAATTGCCTTTAAATTTTCCATAGGCACTTCCGGCGGTATGGCGCACCCGGGGCCTATTATTACTCTGGAAGGATCGTGTTTCTCTTTAATTCTTCTAACCTGTTCCTTAATCTCCAGGGGATCGCAATGAAGCAGCCAGCCGTTCATATCTATTCCCCCCACCAGAACTTTGCCTTTTAACAGATCATAGGCTTTATCCAATGGAATATTGGTTGGGTCATCGCTGTCCCAATTATATAGCTGACAGTGGTAATCTATCTCAGCCAGTTTACTCAAATAATTATTCGAGGCGCAGACATGAAATAAATTGATCGCCCCATCAGAGGAGGACTCAATAACTTTAAGATCATAGGGAATGCCGAATATTTGATACTCCTCCCAGGTAATCATATCTTCGGAGGCCCACTGGGTTGTGGCAAAAAAGAGACCATCGGCGCCGGCGTTGCGAAGTTCAGTTGCATATTTTGAAAAAGTTTCAGCGATTCGATCAAGAACAGCATGAATTAGTTCAGGCTCTTCACGAAGATGTGCAACCAACATTTTCCGGTCAGGAACCATTCGCCCGGCTATTGCTAAAGGGGTGAACATGGTCATCAGAATAGGTACTTCTTTGCCGACTCCTTTTTTTATCAGGGAGACAACTTTTAAATGCTCAGCTAAAGCTTTTGATGATAAGGGCAGGACATCTATTTTTTTCCAATCCTGAATATTCTTAATTGGAAATTCTATCTTTTCATGCTTTTTAAATTCATCACGAGACCATTTCTGCTTCATTCCCCAATCCTCGACATGGTAATCAGCCCGAGGATTTATTTTTATAAAATCCCAGTCGAACATTTTCTGAAAATCGATCATCGCCGCGGCTGTTCCCCGGGCATTGTTTTCCTTGTGAAAAAAATGCCGCCAGACAGATCCGGCAAAGCGGTCCGGTTTTTCACCGGCTATGATCATTTCTATTCTATCCCTATGATTGTACTTGTCCATATAATCCTTATGATCGTGTTGCTGCAATCTACAAATATATTTTAATTAAAACTCATAAAAATATGGGCAGTTCCCGATATAATATTGAGTTTATTTTTTTAGAAAATGAACAATCTGAAACGTATTATATATGATCCCGATATTCCCGTCAATCTGCTGTTTAATCGATGATCATATTATCTTATAAGCCTTTATTACTACTTATTAATGCCGAAAAAACGAGAGTTAAAGTATTATTGCAAATTGCAAAAATTGAAAGAGCTTATGCCTGCAAACATCTTAGTTATCGATGATGAAGATTCCATGTGTAATTTCATGGATATCATGCTTACCAAGGAAGGCTATAAAGTTGATACGGTTATGTCCGGTCGTGATGCTATCTCTCTTCTAAAAAACAGAAAATATGATCTGGTCATTGCCGATCTGCATATGCCGGAGATGACCGGCATCGAGGTTCTTAAGGAAGTTAAAGAATTCAAAGAGGATCAGGACTTTATTGTGATGACCGCCTATGCCTCGGTGGATACGGCTATCGAAGCAATGAAACAGGGGGCGGTTGATTATATTACTAAGCCATTCAAAGTCGATGAAATTAAAATTGCCATAGAAAAAAGCCTGAGCCATAAAACCCTTGTCAAAGAAAACGAGACATTAAAGAAGCAGCTTCGGGGGGATAATTCTTTTGATAATTTTATTGGTACTTCCAAAGAAGTTGTGAATTTAAAAATGCTGGCTCTTCGTATTGCTGATTCTGATTCGACCGTTCTTATTAGAGGTGAATCCGGGACAGGTAAAGATCTAATCGCCAAGGCAATTCATCATCATTCCCCCCGGAACAAGGGCCAGTTTGTAACGATCAACTGTGCCGCCTTGCCCGAAAATCTGCTGGAGTCAGAATTGTTTGGCCACAAAAAGGGATCATTTACCGGCGCTATCAGGGATAAAGAGGGCCTTTTCAAAGTTGCCGACGGGGGAACATTCTTCCTTGATGAAATAGGCAATACATCTCTTGCAATTCAAGTTAAACTGCTTCGGGTTCTTGAGGATAAAAAAATTACGCCGGTTGGCGGAACTGAACCTATTCATGTTGATGTCCGCCTGATTGCTGCCACCAACTCCAATCTTGAGGATGATGTCAAAGAGGGAAGATTCCGGGCTGATTTGTTTTGTCGTCTGAATGTTATTCCATTAACTATTCCACCCCTTAGAGAGAGGCGGGAGGACATTGAACTTCTGATTCATCATTTTATCAGAAAATTCTGCGATAAATTAAATATCAAAATTAAAACCATTGAACCAGAAGCCAAAGAGCTTATGATAAATTATATTTGGTCGGGTAATGTCAGAGAACTTGAAAATACTATCGAGAGAGCTGTTCTCCTTTGCCAGGATAATATTTTGAAATTAAGTGATTTTCCGGAAAGATTGAAGAAATTAGAACATGCTGAAATTGTAAATGAATCTGATCCAATAAATCCAACCCTGGAATCCATCGAAAAAGCTTATATCCATTTTGTCATGAGCCAGACCAGAGGAAAAAAAGTTGAAGCGGCTAAAATTCTTGGAATCAATCCATCGACGTTATACAGAAAAATTGATAAATATGATCTTAAAGATTTTCCGAGCCAAAACGATGATAAGAAGAAAAATTAAGCAATAATATATTTGTCAAAAATTGAACAGGGTTGTGGAACAGGAATTGCATAATCCCTCTGAA
>CAYPUP010000188.1:0-5128 GCA_964413795.1 uncultured Ignavibacteriales bacterium | reverse complement strand
TGCTGATATAATGTTTATCTCTTTAATCGCAAAAATATTATCGGTTTCGCTAAATATGAATTCAATTGAGTACAGTACAAAACGCGATAGATTTAGGGTCAATAAGATTCGGGATATAAAACAAACGCCTGAAATAAAAAATTCAATTAGAACTCTCCTTTTTGGAATTAATGGTTCGGTGGAGATGATTAAGTCTCATTATCCACAAAATGATGAAAATCTTAATCGGTATTTCAGAATCATTGATAGAAATATTAACACGATAAATGAACGAATTACCGATTCATCGCAATCGGTTAACTGTAATGAGCACATGGTGAATATATAGGAAATCATTCGTCTTTAGACAGGAATAGGACAACATGAATAAGTACACTTCAAGCAAGCTGATTCAAAAATATTATCATTCTCAAATGGGTTTTAAATTAGCCGGTATTATTTCTCAGGTAGATACCGCCTCTCAGGTTATCTCCCGATTACTGAAAGCAGATTTTATCGGAGTCTATTATACGAAAGAAGGGAATAATCATCTGATCCCGGTCTCTTATCAATATGGCCATCATGTTTCAATCAAAAATCTGAATTTGCTTGAGAAACACTGGGAAGATGCTGATCCTGAATCGGTTTTTGCTTTGCCTGAAATGACCGATCTCAATCCCAAAAAGAATAAAGATAGTGCCAAAGATGACTTTGGCCTTTCCAATAGCTTTGCAGCTTCATATCAATACCCTTATTATCTGGACGGCAGCCTGAGGCTTCTGTTTGTCTCCTACTGGTTTGAAAAACCGAAAAAGATCGATTTGGATACGAACAGTCTCCTTGACCTGGTATGTAAAATGGTTTCATCAGCCCTATGCGTAGCTGATCAGTTAATGATAGTAGAAAACTATTCCAGTCGTCTCTCTTCATTGTTGCCTATATTCGAAGTTCCTCTCGGTGCAATGAGTATAAATCAATTGATAAGCCAGGTGATAAAACAGGTAAGTGAAGTCATTCCAGGAAAGGCTGTTTATCTCTTTTCACGAAGAAAAATCAACGATGAGCTGACTCTTAACGAATTCTTCAATACCGATAAGCCATCGGAAGAATTTACATCATATTTAAAGACATATATTACTCCCTTATTCGAAACGGGACTTTCGGATGATACAACGAGATATCGATGCCGTCCGATCAGCAGCCTTGAGAACAGCCTATTTAATGAAGCGGTTGCATTGGAAATTTCACCAGATGAAACTCTTCAAATGATGCTGGTTATTTGTATTAAAAAGGATGATACCCTGGCTCCAAATGACAGAGAACTTCTCTCGGTATTTTCTATTTTCAGCCAAACCGTACTCCGAAATGCTCTATTATATAAAAGATTAAAAAAAGCCAATCTTCTGCTGGAAGAATCTTCTGAACGGCTGGCAAATATCGAAACAATCGCTGCTTTAGCTGATATGACTTCCGGTTTGGCGCATGATTTTAACAACATCTTTGGGGGAATTGTCGGCCGCCTGCAGTTGATAAAGCTTAAATGTGAAGAAAACAATTTTACCTCCGAGCTGGACAAGATTGAAAAATTAGTTCTTGAAGGAGCCTTTACTGTTAAAAGAATTCAGGAATTTTCAAGCAGCACCAAACACCGGGATTTGAAGACTATTGATCTGTGTGAGGTTGTATCTGATTATTTAGTTGATAATAATAGTAAATGGCACTTTGCTGCCACGGAAAAAAATATTAAAATTGTTACCAATTTTGAGCTTAATGAAGCTATTATTAAAGGGAACAATGATGATTTGATTACTGTCATCGAAGAACTCCTTAAAAACGGAGTAGAACATTCTCCAATCGACAATAAAATAGAAATTTCTATTAGCGAAAAAGATAACAAAATCTTACTGTCAGTAAAAGACAATGGCCCTGGCATTCCCAAAGATTTGCATACCAAAGTATTTTATCCCTTCTATTCCACCAAAACGGAAAGAGGAGCGGGGTTGGGTTTATCAGTAGTACAGGGGATAGTCAGCCGTTTGCATGGAAAAGTGGAGTTGGAATCTTCCCCTGAATCAGGAACAAAGTTTATTCTTAAATTTAATTGCTCCGATAGCTATATTGATACCTCAAAGATCATGACTCAACAAATAGAAAAATTGACCAAAAATATTCTGGTTGTTGACGATGATGAAGATGTCAGAGAAGTACTAAAAGATACCCTCCAACTGGTTGGTCATAAAATTGTTGATTGTCCCGATGCCTATACAGCTCTTAAAGAAATTGAAAAGAACTCATTCGATCTTATAATTACCGATTTGGGCATGCCGGGCATGACCGGACTTGAGATGTCCGAACAAATTCATAAAAAATATCCACAAATCCCCATAGTAATGATAACGGGCTGGGGGACTCAGTTAAGTACTGATGATACAGCTCGAAATGGAATTGTTACGGTAATGTCCAAACCCTTCCATTTAAAGGATGTTCGGGAGATGGTGGATGAGGTGTCCTGCAAATAATTCATTTTACTGTTGCCTTTTTAGATAATACTTATATATTTACAGAAATTAACGATCTTCGGGGTGAGGCGCAATTCCTCGACCGGCGGTTAAAGCCCGCGACCCCCGCTTTTGCGGGGCTGAACTTGTGTAACTCAGGTGCCGACGGTACAGTCCGGATGGTAGAAGATGGTCGTGCTGATTTTATATTTATAGGTATGAGTTCCTATATATATAAAAAGGCATTTATGTCTTTCCCCCGGAGTTAATCTTTGGGGATTTTTTATGGCCAAACTGGCCGACATTGAGATTATGAAACTGGCTTTGAGCCTGGCGGTAAGGGGAAAGTATAAAACTGCACCCAATCCGATGGTCGGAGCGGTAATTGTCAAAAACAATAAAATCATCTCAAAAGGTTATCACCACAAGGCCGGGGGAGATCACGCGGAAATTGATGCTTTCAAAAAGGCAAAAACTTCATTAAGAAACTCAACTCTTTTTGTTACACTGGAACCCTGTTGTCACACCGGACGAACCGGACCATGTACTGAGGCTATCATTAAAGCCGGAATCAAAAAAGTTTTAATTGCTGCCAGAGATGCTGATCCCAGAGTAAAAGGGAAAGGGATAAAAATTCTCAAAAAAGCCGGAATTATTGTAAAAGTCGGATTACTTAGAAAAGAATCAATTAAATTAAACGAAGCCTATTTCCATTATAATATATTTCATAGACCTTTTGTAATTCTAAAAGAAGCACAATCTATAGATGGCCGGATTGCAACTGTTAAAGGTGATTCGAAATGGATTTCATCACCGGAATCACTAAAGATGGTGCATGGTCTGCGGGCTGAAGCGGATGCGGTTTTAGTCGGGATGAGGACGGTTCAAAAAGATAATCCATTACTGACTGTTCGTCATATTAAGGGTAATGACCCATATCGAATTGTGTTAACTCAGTCTATGAAATTCCCCGGGAACTGTAATCTGATCAAACACAATCAAGACTTTAAAACAATTGTTGCTTCTTCAACTGATCAGATAGAGAAATATTCAAATAAGAATAGAAATGCAAATCTGATATACTGGAATATCAGTAAACTTAGAAATGGTTCTTTGAATTTAGATGATTTATTAAAGAAGGCTGGAGAATTTGGAATTAGAAACCTCCTTATTGAAGGGGGAAGCGAAGTGGCTACAACATTTCTGAAAGCAAAGCTTGTTGATAAATACATTGCGGTTCTATCTCCCAAAATAATTGGTTTTGGCACTAACAGTTTTAATGATTTAAATATCAGAAAAATTAGTGATTCAATCACCTTTAAAGAATCTGAATTTTTGCCAAACGGCAGTGATTGTTTGTTTATCGGTTATCCGGATTGGAGCAGGAAATAATGTTTACCGGTTTAATAGAAGATGTCGGATTGGTTAGTGAAATAAAATCTCGAAATAACTACTGTCTTCTGACCATTGAATCAAAAACCATCACCGAGGAACTGAGGCTTGGTGATTCCGTCTCCTGTGATGGAGCCTGTCTTACGGTGACCGGTATTTTCTCTAACAAATTTTCAGTTGAAGCATCCCAGGAGACCGAAGCCAGAACAATTCTAAAATCATATAATAAAGGCTCTAAAATAAATTTGGAGAGAGCCTTAAAAGTCGGATCTCGTTTAGGCGGTCATTTTGTCTCAGGGCATATTGACTGTATTGGTGTGGTGGACACTCTTACCATGGTCGGCGACTCATTAAAAATAAAGATAAATTACAATAAATCATATGATAAATATGTTATCGAAAAGGGATCAGTAGCTCTTAACGGTATTTCACTCACAGTAAATGAAATCAGTTCAGGATCGCTATCGGTAAATCTTATTCCGCATTCAGTTGATAATACTACTGTCGATAGCTGGAAGAAGGGCGATAAGATCAATCTCGAATTTGATATGATAGGGAAATATGTGCTCAATATAAATCAAAATAAGAATAATAATACTTTAACCAAAGATAAGCTCTTTGAATGTGGATGGTAGTTATGACTGAACCAAAATTTAACACCGTACCGGAAGCTATCGAAGACATAAAGGCAGGTAAGTGCGTAATTGTCGCTGATGATGAGGATCGTGAAAACGAAGGCGATCTCATCATGGCTGCCGATAAAGTCACACCGGAGATGGTAAACTTTTTTGCCAAGCACGGTCGTTTTAAGTTCATAAAGCGCCTGTGCACTATCACAAGTAGAAATGGCTGCTAAAGTTTTTTCAGTTAAGCTTTTAAGCGCTTGCAAAATAAAGCCCCTTTTTGGAAAGAGGCTTATTTTAACGAGGTTTGATCCTAAAGTAAAACAATAAAATTAGCCACTTTCTGCCATTCCCGTGTAGGCGCACCACTGTCCGGAAAAAATAATTAGGCAGCTGGAGCTGGAGCTGGAGCTTGAGACCCATGAACTGCATCTGAAGTCTCAGCTGTCAAGATGTTACACATCGGAGTACTTGTAACCGGCTTAGAGGACTCTGAACTAGGGGCTGAAAAAGCTCTTAAGTCAGCATCACTTTTAATTCCTTCAATAAGGAGACGCAATTGCTCAGGGTCACTTTTTGTTTGTTCTACAGCCCCTCGAAATAATGTAACAAAAATATCCCGCCTCTCATCCTCAT
>CAYPUP010000187.1:0-5130 GCA_964413795.1 uncultured Ignavibacteriales bacterium | reverse complement strand
GATGATTTGATTGATGATTTAAAACAAGCTTTTAGTATAATTTAATATACATGTAGGGGCACAGCATGCTGTACCCCTACAATATTTTCTACCTTAACTGAAAATTTACATCAGCGTTTTATGATCCTCTTCCCGGTCGATATCAGAAAGAGTCATAATATCAGCGACCAAAATCGGTTCCACAGCAAAGAATCCCTGTCCGTATTTACAGCGTGACTGTAAACCAAATGACCGCGCCATCGCTGTGATACTTTCAAGATAATCCATCGATTTTTCGGGATTCAAAAATTGTGATTTATGGGCTGACAGAGCTTTGATCCATTGGCCGTAATGAGTTGTGATATCAATTACAAAATTTGGAGCCACCCCCGGCGGTAAAAAGTAATGAAATATTCTTTCAACGAGATGCGGCTCGCCATCCATTTTTGCTTTTTTTAGGGAAGCGAGATGAGTTGAATTTATTGCCAGCAAGCCCGAAGCTACATGATCCGGATGCGATTGTCTTCGTCCGTGGCCGACATGCGGATACGGCGCCAGAATCAATCTTGGCCGGCAGTTTCTAATTATCTGCCCCAGCTCCAAACGATGGTCATAGTTGTCCTCCAATCTGGTATCCCCCCAGTTGAAGGTCTTAATTATATCAACCCCTAAAATGCCGGCCGCATCTTTAATCTCCTGAGTCCTGATCTCGACATTTCCACCGGTTCCCATTTCCCCTTCGGTCAGGATAATGATCCCGCATTTGTAGCCCCGCTTAACAGCATCAATCAGAACTCCACCGGTGCCGACTTCGACATCATCGGGATGGGCTCCGATTGAAATCAGATCATAATGTTTATCTTTCATATCAGGTCATCCATAAAAAAAGCCCGGAAGATATCCTCCGGGCTGTATTTCATTAGAACAAATTACTTGTTTTCATTGTCAGCATCTGCGGTAGGAACAGCTTTACCTGGTATTACTGCCGCTTCAAAATTACGAGAGTGGAATATCAGCATCTGTTCCATCAAATCATAAATATACTGATCACTTGTAGCCGGATGGCCTTCGTAACCGGAATATTCATAAACTTCAGGATCAAAACCCTGGCTTTCAAGATGATTTATCCAGGCTAACGTCTGTTCGCGATAACTTAACGCCTGCTGGGGAGAAGTGCCAATCCAGATATCGACATTATTCAGGCGGGAGTTTTCACTATCACTTAGGATCGTTTCAAGATTATTTCTCAACCACATATTCCAGATCGGTGTATAGGGTTGTCCGGTACTATCAAAAGGTAAATGGAAGTCAAAATCCCAATCTTCCGGTTTTATGATTCTTTTACAAAGAGTAGTGCTGTCCGCCAACTGCCAGCGAATTTGAGTCAAAGTGGTATCAGTTTTATAAGGATTATTTGATGTAACAATAATAGTCGTATCTATTATGGGAATATTTGTAGGAGGTTCATCAACATATTCAGGTATAATTTTATAAAAATCTTTGGCAATACAAAGAGTGTCATGCGGTGAAAAGGCAACCGCACCGCCAATAAAAATCCTGGAAAGCTGGTTTACATATGAACTGTCAAACAGATCAGTCCATGAAAGCTCGCCTGGGCCGTGGGTATAGCCAACCAAACCCTGTTCAATAAGAACATCATCAAACATGGATATCCATCCGCTATTGCCATCAGCCCCATCAAAATCAAGTGGGCCATCGGTAACAGTAATAGAGGAGAATTTATGATCATTTATCAAGGCTGCCCTGAAAGCGCCATAAGCTCCGGTGCCAACGCCTCCGATACCGCATTTTGACTGATCATCAGCCAAAATTAAACCCTGAGACTTCGCTACAAAATTTTCAAGGACTTTTGAACCCATGATCTGATCATAATCGCCCGAACCGCCTCCATAATTACCCGCCCAGAAATAACCACCGAAAGTTCTGTCTGCTTTGATACAGGCGATAGCCATAGGAACAATGGTCCCTTCGGCAATTAACTTATCAGCCAGTTGTTTTAAACCATGATCAAAATAATAATGCTCAGAACCACCTTGTGGGGGGAGTAAAAGGACAAGAGGCAGAGGAGATTGTTGTAAATCTCCATTGGGAATATAAGTAGCTATATATAGCATTTGTGCTTCGTTTGCTATTTGAACATAAAGTTCATTAAATTGGTGATCTACACCCTCTAAGGGTCCACCACTTGACGGTGGAATTGGATCATGATTATTTGCTCCGCGATCGGTACAACTAATTGTAGCCAATAGTGTCAGAGCAGCTGCGACTGTTAGTCTTTTTAAAATGTTACGCATCTCTGACCTCCCTAAAACCTATAGTTAAAGGATAAAGTGGTTTCATAGGTTTCAGCTTTATAATCTCCCGGAAAACGCTCGACAACTCCGTCAGCATTATATCCATCAAGTCCCTCGATATTCAAATCCGGTTGTTTTTGATAGGTGGATATCAATGACAGATCCCAGCGTTCTATGTGCGCAATAAATCCGAGACTGATATTTGTCTTGTTACCGGTATCAATAAACTGAGGAGTGAATTGATCGGCATTTCTGGCTGGCGACTGATCAAATCCAATACCCCCTAAAAGAGTAAATAAACTGGAGTAATCATAAGAAGCGCCCAGCATAAATGTGGCGGCATTTTCCCAGTCGACCGGTGCGGAAAGATTGGTTGAGAAAAATTCTCTAGCCAGGGCCACAGTATCGGCTGATCCGCTTAAGCCCTGAATATTGGTGTATTCAAACTGCAAACCATTATATTTAGACCAAAGGGTATAGTCTATGTCAAGTGAGAGTGTAAGTTTTTCTGAGGCCTGATATTTAAATCCAAGGCCAAGCGATGTAGGAAGATCCAGTTTAGCTTCAAAATCAGATAATACCCTTACAATCTGTCCGGATAAGAAGAGATGTTCCACTGTTCCAGGGTAGGTAATTTCCTTCCATAAAGTATTATTCTTCGGCATATAAAATCTATTTTCACCATCACCCTTTACTGTAATCGAGAAAGGAATGTTGACCGTTGCGCCGACATTTAGCTTTTCATTCAGCTTCCAAAGCATACCGGCGTTAACGCCAAAACCCCATCCGAAACCATCGTTTCTACTCCATTCGGGAATCTTGTCATAGGGCCGATCCTGCATAACATCATAGATCGGATTACCCATCGACATCAGAGGATTGTCTCTGAAGTATAGATTAGTATAAAGCAGATCTGCTCTAAGAACCTGAAGTCCTAATCCAAGCGAAAGCTTGTCCTCGGAAAATTCCCGGCCTGCTGTGAGCTGGAAAGCTACAACGTCGAGATTGTTGCGGAACTGATCACCGGGTAATCCGACAGAGTCGTTGTAAGCCTGTATCGGTGAAAACAACTCCCAGGTAATATTGTAATCAAAAGGTTGGTAGGCACTGAGACCAAAAACAGTTTCACCCCAAAAAGGAAGCCTGACTACAAATCCACCTGCAGGATTGGATAGAATTTCATTAGCATTGTAATTTACACGATCATTGTAAATCCCTGTTTCATAGATACCGCCCCACTTATAATCAGGGACAAGTTCGTTGCGATAATGCATAAACGAATAAACAGCACCTATTTGGTTATCCAGGATATAGGCGTAGCCAGCCGGGTTATAATAAGCCGCACTCCAGTCATCGGCGACAGCCCGGAAAGCTCCACCCAATCCGCGGGCTTTTGTACCGACTCCGCTTGATTCAAATCCACCGGCCATCAGCCCGGAGGTGAGCAGAACCAGAATGGCTAACACCAGAAGAGAGAATTTACCAACTCCCATTCCGATCTCCATATTATTTATTGTATTAAAATATATTTTTCTCAACCTATCTTGCACTCTAACCTCTTTCTGCCGACCGAATTATAGACTTCCGTCATCTTTTTTCCGACAATTCCTAAAGCCGGCATTATTAAAATCCATAGATTCTGATATAATCTATGAACAGGCAGTCAAGTTATACCAACCGCTACTCCTTGTCAAGGGATAACCCCTATTTTCAGTGGGGAATAAATCTATTAACCCTATACAAAATTTCGCTTTAGCAACCACAAGAAAAAGACGTATCAGACAAGGAGACTGTTAAATTTAATTTAATTTTTTTCTCTATAAACTTAAGCAACTTAAAATCGATTATACCCCTTACACTTACAACGACAACAACACTTCATTTACAACACTACTTTTACCTGAATAAAAGTGGCAAGGCCACCTAAGAAAATTTTTCACATTGAAACGGAATCTCTTTCAGTTAAGACGAGACCAAGATCCCTTTTGAGGTAAGTGATAACCGCTACAACTTAATCGAGGACAATCAGATGCAGTCTTATTTAAAAAATCGGCATCAGCCTTGCTATATGTCATTCTGAATGCAAATGATAAAAAAGCTATTAAGGATGGTAGAGAATGAGAAAAGTATTTGTGTTAGCGTCGATAGTGATTGTGCTGATTTCGATAAATTGGTTCAGGATGCTGTTGGCCTGATAGTTCTTTGAAAAATGTCAACCTCCAATAAGACGTTAGTTTTATAGTTGTTCAAAGCCCGGGAATTGCGACCCGGGCTAAAAATTATTTTTCCTACCTTCCTTTATACCGCTGGAGAGCGAGAATCCCTTAGCCCTCCAGTGGTTTTTTTAATTATTCTTCTGGATTGCCTAATTGATTATATGAAGGTTGGCCTCATTTTCAACAATTTCTATTTTAATATGATGATTTAATCATTAAACAGACCAAAATGCCGATCATAATGTTAATTAAATATAGGATAATATTTAAACCAGGGCAAGCGACGAGTGAACAATACTTATAATTCAAAATTTAAATATGCTGTTTTGGGTATTATTTTCGGTTCATTATTTCCGGTTTTGGCTACAATTATTGATCTGAGTGACAGCACCCTTAAGTTATGCCTGTTTAATATCTTTGTTTTACATACAACAAAGTCATTGCATTTAATTATCGATACAGCTCCATTCTTCCTTGGTCTTTTTGCCTATTTGATTGGCTTCAAACAGGATAAAAGTGACTACAATAATCAGTTGTACAATGAGTTAATGGAAAGAAATATAAAGAACCTGTCATATTTAAACCAAGAACTTGAAAAAAAGATTGATGAGCACAGAAGA
>CAYPUP010000186.1:0-5143 GCA_964413795.1 uncultured Ignavibacteriales bacterium | reverse complement strand
CAGTCCAACAAAAAAATTAACGAATCAACTTTAAATGTTAATCTGAATATTCTGGCTCATAATCTTATTCGCGAGCTTTCGATGGCCTGCCGCAAAGTCAGTATTTACGGCTCAAACCACCCTATGTCGGCCAAGGCGGTAGTTAAACCATATTCTGAATTCACCACTCTCTTCTCGTATAAAAAGAAAATCAATATCAATATTGATCAGGGTCATCTATATGCCCTCAATATACGCTTAAAAGATTCCCCTTTCACCGAAGAGATTATGCGCTATTTGCAGGTTAAAGAAATAAATGCCATAGTATTTGATCGTAGCCTCCTGATTTCTGATTTCACCCGATTTATTGGATGGCTGGTGGAAAAAACAGACCGCTCAGAACATTTGGTTCAGTTGAATGAGTGGCTTAAGAAAAATAATATTTTAGGAATCGAAATAAATTCACTGCTGGCCTATGACCTGTTTGAAAAGAGCCGTCATTATCGCGGGGATGTCGATGGTGATTATACCGTAAAAGCTTTGGCGTCTCATCAAATCGGTGATCAGGTCAATACCCTTATCGATATCATTGATAACAAACATGAGATTTTGGAAACCAAAGGGATTGATTTTAATTCGGAAGTCCTTTTTTATTTGCTCCCGGAAATTGTAGCCTCCATGCACGAAGATGTTTTCAAAATGGCTTTGGCGACAGCAGCTAATGAAATCAATAACACCGAAAATAATGAACAGGCTAATAAAAAACTAACTGACCGGTTTAAATCGTTATGGAAAATTATTGACTATCATCCGATGCGTGAATTGATCACAGCTGAAGCAGAGGTAGCATTCAAGGATTTGAAGATGATGGCTGACTTAGTTAAGGAGATGGGCGATCCGGTTAAAGCTATCAAACTTGAATCAAAAGATTCCATCGATAAAGCTTTCACGGCCTGTCTTGAAGCGGATCAGGATTCTTATAAGCCGGATATTTTTGTAAATGCTTTTTTCAGGCTGCTTAAAACTGGCCAGCAAAAGAAGGGAATAGAAGTTATCAATGATCTGCTGAGGCTTTTTGGTTCCGCCGAAAATATGCATCGCAGCCGGGCCTTGGATATGGCTATTACTGTTCTGGATCAGCTTGATTTTGAAAATGATTCCGAAGTTCTTGAAAATTTGCAGTTGGGTGTGATTGATATCCTGAAATCCAAAAAGGAATCATTTGAATATTCGGAATTTATCTGGCGAATGATGGAAAAGCATTTTATCGAGCGTCGTTATTCCCAAATGTCCCGCCTGGCAATGGCCATAGGCAGCAGAAAACATATCGCCAACGGAATAACGGTTTATGATTCGGTCGTGATCAAAAAGATAATTGAAAATATTAATCACAAGGATTTTGTGGCAGCTATGATTCATGATATGACCGATGGCGACCACATGACTACCGACTATATCAAAGAAGTTCTGATGAACACAGGGGGGGAAGAGGTAGCTCTGGAGCTCTCCAAAATTATATCTCATCCCGACAGATTTATCAGGCAGTTATCTTTGAAGATATTGGCTAAATTAGGGAAAAGCACGCTTAATGTTTTCTCTGATATTCTTATGGATGATATTATGTTTGAACGGGATGAAGGCCGGCGCGAATTATCGGATGAAAAATGGTATGTTATCAGGAACTCAATCTATATCCTTGGACAAATTAAAGATGAAGACGGTATAGCTCCCCTAAGGCTGCGAATCAATGATCCCGACATTAGGGTTCGCAGAGAAATTGTTGCCGCTCTGGAAAAAATAGGTGGCGATGACGCTTGTGATTTGCTGTCTCTTATGGCTGAAGATCCAGATAAGGAAATTTGCGATCAGGCTGTTCTTACTCTTGGGCTGATTGGGTCAAGGGAACTCACTCCGTTATTGATTAACCTGATTGAACACAATACCGGATTGATTATCAGTGGAATTATCGCTCTCGGAAAGATGGGTGGCGATGATGCCAAAGAATATTTATCAAAAGTACTTAATAACGAAGAATACCTGTCAGAATTGACAGCCGGTAAAGTATCAAGACAGGATACTCGCCTGGCAGCGGTAAATGCCCTTGGTGAAATTGGGGATGAAATAGCTATGGATAAATTAAAAGAATTTCACCGGAATCTTACTACCAAAGAAAAGCTCTTACTGAATATCTCACCAATTAATAAAGCTGTAAAAGATATTTTGGCACGCCATTCGTAGCAGCCACTGCTTATTTTTAAATCATTTTATTCATAATTTGAGAATGGGTGTCATAATGGCACCTCTTCTGCCATTAATGCATTTATTATATGTCTTAATGGCATAGGTGTATGTCTAAATGGCATGCCAATATTCATTAGTTAATTATATTTAATTTTAACTCCTTGAATAATAACGTCTTACAAATTCTGGCACGCTTGTTGTTATATAAGTTACCAGAAATTGAAAACAAAAACTAAAAAAAGGAGATGATAAAATGAGAAGCTTAGTACTTAACCCAAACAGAATCGCAAATGACTTTGAT
Source organism: uncultured Ignavibacteriales bacterium (assembly GCA_964413795.1). Taxonomy (GTDB): domain Bacteria; phylum Zixibacteria; class MSB-5A5; order GN15; family FEB-12; genus DAOWMZ01. Next base: position 2,622 of record CAYPUP010000186.1, on the reverse strand, counting down.
GCCATTGTTAATAGTTTCTTAAATGCACCAAAGTACAATTGCGACAGTGGTTCATGTTTTATGCCCAGGGTCAATATTGAAGAGACCAAAGATGATGTCGCTTTGACCTTTGAACTTCCAGGTATGGAAAAGGATAAAATCAAAGTTGTGGTCAAGGATGATGTTCTGACTGTCTCCGGTGACAGGAAAGTTGAAAAGAATGATGAACAGAAATCCGATGGTGAGTATTTCATCCGCAGAGAAATCCGTTCCGGCCAGTTTGAAAGATCTTTCACAATGCCTGATACGGTAAATAAAGATTCCATCAATGCTGACTACAAAAACGGTTTGCTGGTTGTTAAACTTCAGAAGAAGGAAGAAGTCAAACCGAAGGAGATCGAAGTTAAGATAGCGTAAAAGCAAACTATTGTCCGCCGGTGCAATCAAACTAGGCTGCCGGCTTATGTGTCCACAAAAGCCGATCTTAAATTGATCGGTTTTTTTTAAGAAGAAAAAAAGGAGTGATATAAATGAACAAAATTATTGGAATCGATCTCGGCACTACCAACAGCGTCGTGGCCGTGGTCGAAGGAAACGAACCGGAGGTTATTAGCAACTCCGAAGGGGGGCGCACGACTCCCTCCGTGGTAGCTATCGACAAAAACGGTGAACGTCTGGTAGGAACGATTGCCAAACGACAGGCGGTCAGCAACCCGCTTAACACTGTCTCTTCGGTAAAGCGCCTGATTGGCAGAAAATTCAATGAAGTAAGTGAAGAGATTAAAAATTTCCCGTACAAAGTTACGGCCAACAGTAAGGGAGAACCGGAAATTGAGATGGGTGGTAAAAAGTACGCCCCGGCGCAAATCTCGGCTATGGTTCTGGCCAAAATGAAAAAGACCGCCGAGGAATATCTTGGTCATGCGGTCAAACAGGCTGTGATTACCGTGCCGGCTTATTTTAATGACAGCCAGCGTCAGGCAACCAAAGATGCCGGTAAAATAGCCGGGCTTGAAGTGATGCGTATTATTAATGAACCGACTGCCGCCGCACTGGCTTACGGCCTCGATAAAAAGAAGACTGGTAAAGTTGCGGTTTATGATCTTGGCGGCGGTACTTTTGATATCTCCATCCTTGAATTAAGCGATGGCGTATTCGAGGTTCTCTCCACCAATGGTGACACCCATCTTGGCGGTGATGATTTTGACAAACGGATTATCGACTGGCTGGTTGATGAATTCAAAAAGACTGACGGAATCGATCTCTCCAAAGATCCGATGGCACTCCAGCGTCTTCGTGAGGCGGCTGAAAAGGCTAAGATCGAATTGAGTTCGACGATGCAGACCCAGATCAATCTGCCGTTTGTGACGGCCGATCAATCCGGTCCGAGACATATGAACCTGACCCTTACCAGGGCCAAATATGAACAGTTGGTTGATGATCTTCTGGAACGCTCGATGGCGCCGGTTCAGAAAGCGCTCGATGACGCCAAATTGAAAATCAACCAGATCGATGATGTCCTTCTCGTTGGCGGTATGACTCGTATGCCGAAGGTGCAGGAACTGGTTAAAAAGTTCTTTGGCAAGGAGCCGGATAAATCGGTCAACCCGGATGAGGTGGTTGCTATCGGTGCCGCTATTCAGGGGGGTGTCCTGACCGGTGATGTTAAAGATGTTTTGCTTCTCGATGTAACCCCGCTGTCTCTGGGAATAGAAACCCTTGGTGGAGTATCAACCAGGCTGATCGAACGCAACACTACCATTCCGACCAGGAAGTCGCAGATATTCTCGACCGCATCGGACAATCAACCCCAGGTCGATATTCATGTCCTTCAGGGAGAGCGCGAAATGGCGATTGATAACAAAACGATCGGCCGCTTTGTGCTTGATGGAATTCCACCGGCCCCAAGAGGATTGCCTCAGATTGAAGTAACTTTTGATATCGATGCCAATGGCATCCTGAGTGTCTCGGCCAAAGATATGGCTACTGGCAAGGAACAACATATCAAGATCGAGGCTGCTTCAGGATTGAACAAGAATGAAATTGACCGGATGGTTAATGATGCCAAAGCTCACGCGGCTGAAGACAAAGAGAAGAAACAGAAAATCGAAATTCGCAACCAGGCCGATGCGGCAGTCTTCCAGTCCGAGAAGCAGTTAAAAGAATATGGCGATAAACTAAGTCCTGAAACCAAATCAAAACTTGGCGCCGCAACCGAACGGGTAAAAGAGGCTCTCAAGAACGAAAATATTGATGAAATGAAATCATCAACCGAGGCTTTGAACCAGACCTGGCAGGCCGCCTCAGCAGAGATGTATCAGCAGGCTCAGCCGGGTAATGGTAACAGTGTTCATCAGACCGGAAATGCTAACGGAAACAACAAATCTCAGGCGAATAATGATGACAATGTGGTTGATGCTGAATTCGAAGAAGTCAAGTAACACAACAATATCGTTCGCGCAGGGTGGGGGCTTGTCTCCCACCATACAAACGGGCGACACAAGGCCGCCCGCTACGCGTATAATATATAATATCGTGTCCGGCAGACGCCCTCGTCTGCCGGACCAAAAAAGGTAACAAAAAATTAGGATGACTTTATGTAGTTTTTTGTAGGTCGAAACCCTTGTGGTTTCGACAATTTAA
>CAYPUP010000185.1:0-5150 GCA_964413795.1 uncultured Ignavibacteriales bacterium | reverse complement strand
GATGTAGAATTGATAGCATCTTATGATGCCGTTATGGATAAAATGGGATATTTGAAAAATAATCAAATCATGCCGGAACGATTCTCTGATTATGAAGGAAACTATTCCTGGTCGGAGCATTCCGCCAGAAGAATGGCGAATGGCAACCCATCCTCTTCAAGGCCTCAAATATTAACGTTTTTACAGAGTCGTGGATTTCTTAAAAGATAACCGCTACTCCTGGCATTTGTAAAAATACTTGATATATTCCCAGGCATCAGCAGCCTTGTCAGCATAAACAAATAGTTCTATATCCTTCTGATCGATTGTCCCTTCATTTACAAAGAAATCAAAATCTATTAAACCTTTCCAGTATTTTTCACCAAAAAGAATAATAGGCAGAGCCGTAACCTTTTTTGTTTGAACCAGAGTTAAGGCTTCGAATAATTCATCCATAGTGCCAAACCCGCCCGGAAAGGCAACAAGAGCTTTAGCCCGCAAAAGGAAATGCATTTTACGAATAGCAAAATAATGAAACTGCATACATAATTCCGGTGAGATATATGGATTTGGGACTTGCTCCATAGGCAGAGTGATATTTAGGCCGATTGATTTGGCTCCTACATCATATGCCCCCCGGTTGGCCGCCTCCATAATACCCGGACCGCCTCCGGTGACAATAACATAATGAGCTGATTTGTTACTCTGACCTTCCAATGAAACCAGTCGGGCAAATTCGCGAGCTTCATCATAAAAATGTGACTTATTTAATATTGATTTGGCAATCCTGAGTTCTTTATTCAGTTCACGATCACCCGGCTTTCTTCTCAGTTTTGTTTTAAGCTGTTCTACATTTTTAAGAGCCTTTTTGGGTTCCATTATTCTGGTCCCGCCAAAACATACGATGGTCGATTCAATCTTTTCCTGCTGCAGAATCACCTCCGGCTTGAGCAATTCCAGTTGAAGGCGAGCCGGACGGGCTACATCAGAGGTAAGAAACTCCAAATCCTTATAGGCAATTTTATAAGCCGATGATCTTTTAAGGCTATTTCCCATTTGCTTTTTGGACAGTTTTTTTTGAGGCATTTCATTATCCTGTTAACTTATAGTTCTACGGTTTCATGCAGCTCGGGAATGTGACAATCCCAGTTTTTTTTAGTCTTCAGATGGACAGCCATGGCAGCTCTTTGAGAATCCTCGCCATGAGTTATAAATACTTTTTTTGGAGGAAGATTTAATGTTTCCAGCCAGTGCAAAATCTCCTGATAGTCAGCATGGCCGGACAGTCCATGCATTTTTACAATCTTAGCTTTTACTTCAACCGGCTGCTTATGGATATAGATAATATCCGCTCCATCGACAAGTTTCCTGCCTGGAGTCCCCTCAGCCATGAAGCCCGGAATCAAAAGTGTTGTGGTCGGATCAGGGAGGCGGTTTATAAGATGATGCAATATTCTCCCTCCGGTCATCATCCCGCTTGCCGACATAATTATAGCAGGACCGGTCAACTTGTTAAGAAGTTTGGATGATTTTCTTTTGCGATGCAGTTCGACATGTGTCCCGTTAAGAATGCAGTTCTTACCTCCGAGATTGCAGATTGGTACCTTATGATAATCAGCATATTTGATGTATATATCTGTGGATTTTATCGCCATCGGGGAATCGATATGAATTTTGATTGGTGGGATGCGCTTATTTTTAATCAGATCATGGACTAGATAAGCTATCTGTTGCGTGCGCCCAACCGAAAAGGCCGGGATAAGTAGAATGCTTTTGCGTTTAACAATGTCATTTATAATTTCAGAAAAAACAAAATAGGGATCTTCCGGTTCATGCATTCTCCCGCCGTAAGTTGATTCACAAACCAGATAATCGGTTTTCTCAGCAGGTAACGGATCGTTAACAAGCGGATTTCCATAACGACCGATGTCTCCGGAAAACAGAATAGAAACTTTTTTGCTTCCATCGTCCAACACCATTTCAACCGAGGCTGCTCCCAGAATGTGTCCGACAATATTATATCGGAATTTTATTTCCTCACCAATCCCTACCCACTCTCCAAAGGGAACGGATTTATAATGCTGATCAAGCCCTTCCACATCTTCCTGAGTAAAGAGCGGTAGAGCCTCTTCATAACGGGTTAGTTTCTTTTTGTTTCTGTACTCGGCATCTTCTTCCTGTATATGAGCGGCATCAAGGAGCGATAATTTAGTAATATCAACAGTTGGCGGTGTGGCGTATACGGTTTTATCAAAACCTAATTTAGAAAGCTTTGGAAGGAAACCAGTATGGTCAATATGAGCATGAGTTAAAATAACAGCCGAAACCTGGTCTATCTCGAATTGAACCGGCTCCCAGTTTTTCTGGCGTAATTCTCTTCTCCCCTGAAACATCCCGCAATCAACCAAAACCTGGCGATTGTTTACCTTTATAAGATATTTCGATCCGGTTACTGTTCCTGCGGCGCCATGGAAAGATATAGAGATCAAGAGGCACAGCCTCTTCTCATAACTTTGTTATAATATCCCCCAGTTTGATTATCAGAATAATTATAGAAATAAATTTGCATTTATACCGTAGTCTCCTGTTCCAGATATTCTTTGATTTCAACGCCAAGAGGAGTTCCAACACAAACACCTAATGAGAGAGCGGCTTTTACGTAGGGATGATCATGGGTAACAACTCTCATCTTACCGGCTACTTCAGAAATAGGAGTTGATCCGATTGAACCATTTTTCATAGCAACCATTTGTCCAATCTTACCATTCATAACCATATGTACCGCTGCAGTTCCTAAAAGAGTTGCCAAAATTCGATCATACGAGGTTGGCGAGCCTCCCCTTAATAAGTGACCCAGGATGGTAACTCTGCTTTCGATATTTGTCAATCCGGTAATCTGAGCAGCAACCTGGCGGGAAATACCGCCAAGTCTGATCCTGTCTGGAGAAGTTTCTACATTTTGATCAACGACCATCTCTCCCCCCATTGCTTTGGCTCCTTCGCCTACCACAACAATTGAGAATCTTTTCCCGGCAGCATTTCTGGTTTTAACAGCATTACAGACTGCTTCTATATCATAAGGAAATTCCGGCAATAAAATAATATCACCCCCCCCAGCTAAGCCTGATGCTAATGCTAACCAACCAGCATAACGGCCCATCACTTCGATAATCATTACCCGATGATGAGACTGGGCGGTAGTATGTATTTTATCTATTGCCTCGGTGGCAGTAGTAACCGCTGAATCAAAGCCAAATGTTACATCAGTCCCCCAGAGATCATTATCGATAGTCTTGGGAATACCAATAATCGGAAGTCCTTTTTCCATCATTCTGGCCGAAGCCGCCATGGTACCATCCCCACCTATAGCCAGCAAGGCATCGAGGCCAAGAGCTTCAAAATTTCTGATCGCCTGGTTTGACCGATCAAGGTAGATATATGTTTCATCCTCAAGAACAGGAAAATGAAATGGATCGGCTTTATTGGAGGTGCCTAATATAGTTCCGCCATAAGTAAGAATTCCGGATACATCCTTATTGCTCAATTCCATATAACGGTTTTCAATAAGGCCTTCATAGCCATCCTTGAAACCTATCACCGTGACATCGTAGTCATTGTCAGCAGTCTTGACAACCGCCCTCATAACAGCATTTAACCCGGGGCAATCCCCACCACCAGTTAAAACGCCAATTCTTTTTATTTTTTTCATAAGTGTAAAGTTAGTCAATAGTTGACTAAAATCAACCTTTTTTAATTTGTTGAAAATCTGTCACTTCTACTGTATTTCGACAAATTGCTCTTTCTTTTTATCTTCTTTTAGTCAGGAAAAATTATATTTCTATTTATTTTACAATATATTACTATTTATTGATAATAATTGTTGTGGTTAAGGCGATAATTATGATATAAGGAAGTATCTGGTTATCTTGAACAAATAAACAGGGAAGTTATATGCGCGTTAAACAATTTCTGGTTCTGCCTAAATTGCCGGAAAGAATTATTACTCTTCAGGAATTAGCTCAGAATGTCTGGTACTCATGGAACTGGGATCTGGTCAAACTATTTATTCGTCTTGATCCGGAAATGTGGGAAAAATGCTACCAAAATCCAGTTGAAATGCTATCTAAATTATCCCAGGAAACTTTGCTGAAAGCCGCTGCTGATGATGGTTTTGTTGCCAGCCTTGACCGCGTATATCAAAAATACCAGGATTATCTCTCCCGAAAAAGATGGTATGAGACAAATTATCCTGAGTATAAAAATAAAACAATTTCATATTTTTCACTTGAATATGGCCTTGATACCGGTTTGCCGGTCTATTCCGGCGGTCTCGGTGTCCTGTCCGGAGATACGCTGAAATCCGCTTCGGATATCGGGCTTCCGATGGTCGCCACCGGCTTGCTTTACCGCTACGGATATTTCCGCCAATTCCTTTCCAGCGATGGCTGGCAGCAGGAACGTTACGAAGAAAACGACTGGTATCATATGCCGGTACAGCCGGTTAAAGATGAGAATGGTAATCCGATAAGGGTAACTGTTGCATTGGGGGATAATCCGGTTCATCTGCAGATATGGAAAGTAAAAGTAGGTGTAATCCCGCTCTATTTACTTGATGCCAACATACCGGAAAATTCTATTAAAAATAGAGAGATTACTTCGGTTCTTTATGGTGGTGATAAAGATATGCGGATCCGTCAGGAGATTATTCTTGGTATCGGCGGGGTACGTGCTTTAAGAGCTTTGGGAATACAACCAAGCATTTATCATATGAATGAAGGTCATGCCTGGTTTTTGACCCTGGAGAGAATTCGTCATTTAATGCAGAATCATAATCTTAGTTTTGATGAGGCGCGCCAGTATGTCTGGGCAACTACCATCTTTACTACCCATACTCCCGTACCGGCCGGTAATGAGAGATTTGATACGGTTCTTCTTCATCGCTATCTCGCTGACAAGGTTTCCGAACTTGGAATCTCATGGAAAACATTCCTGTCACTGGGACGAATTATTCCTGATGATGAAACCGAATCCTTTGGGATGACCGTTGCTGCTCTGAAAACATCTGCCTTTGCTAATGGTGTTTCTGAGCTTCATGGCCATGTCTCTCGCGAGATGTGGCACAATATTTGGCCTGATCTTCCAAAAGAAGAAATCCCCATTAAACATATTAC
>CAYPUP010000184.1:0-5173 GCA_964413795.1 uncultured Ignavibacteriales bacterium | reverse complement strand
AATGATATCCCACTGACGCCGGTAATTAAAAAATTGATGAAAACCTGCGAAATGGAGCTGGGAGTAGCAGTTGAAATCGAATTTGCCATGACTTTGGATCCTAATAAAAAGATTCCCCCCAAGTTTGGTTTCCTGCAGGTTCGCCCTATGGTTGTCTCAGATGAAAAAGTAGAGATAAGTGAAGCCGAGCTTTCATCAGAAAATACCCTGTTAGCTTCCGAACGGGTGCTGGGAAACGGGGTCTTATCTAACCTATATGATGTTGTTTTTGTAAAACCTGATATTTTCAAAAAGGAAAACACCAGCTTGATTACTTCAGAAATTAATGATATCAATCTTAAGATTAAAAACGAAAATCGCCGATATCTGTTAATAGGCTTCGGTCGATGGGGAAGCTCTGATCCCTGGTTAGGGATTCCGGTTAATTGGGGGCATATATCAAATGCCCAGGTAATAGTCGAAGCGACTCTTCCTGATATGCATGTGGAGTTGAGCCAGGGGTCGCATTTCTTTCATAACCTGACCAGTCTTCAGCTTTTTTATTTTAGTATTTCTCACAGTGGAAAATATAATATCGACTGGGATTGGTTAAACAGTCAGAAATTGATTTCAGAATCGGATAATGTACGCCATATTAGAACCGGCAAACCTTTAATAGTAAAGGTCGATGGTCGAAATAGTATAGGAGTAGTGACTCGATGACTCCGAGTGATAAAAATAACAAATTATCTGTAGATCAGCTTCTCTTGCAGCTTCAGGAGAGAGCTAAAGAGCTGAACTGTATTTATAAAGTCGATGAAGCCTTAAGTAAACCAGACACTGATTTTGACCAGATTTGTCAAGATATTATCAAAGCTATTCCTCCCGGTTGGCAATACCCGGATTTCTGCGTCGCCAAATTGGAACTCAACGATGCGACATATACTTCGCCAGGTTTTATTGAAACCGCATGGGCTCAGACCGCTGATATTATTATGGCTGGAGTAATCATGGGGAAAATATCAGTTTTTTATACTCGGGAAATGCCGAACTGGGATGAGGGTCCTTTTTTAAAAGAAGAAACCAAACTTATAAAATCAATAGCAGATAAGATCGGCCAGCGTCTTTCTCACCTGAAAATGAGAGCAATTATTGAACAATGGGAGGGGCGCCAGCAAAACACTGGTTCAAATTCGCGTGGTGACTGGCAGGTAGTACTCCAGATGCTCAAGCAGACTGATCGTAATCTTTATTTGAGTATATCCCGCAAAATGCTTCACTATATGTGCTGGAGTGGTGTTAAAGAAGCAGATAATCTTCTTCAGACTTTTACACCTGATCCGCACGATCTGGAAGAGACTGTCATGGAAGGAAACCAGCCTTATGCCCGAAGACAGTCGGGATTTTCACCTGAACTATGCGGTGCTGTTTTTAAAATTGCTTCTGAAAACATGGCTGACAACGAGATCATCCGCCTTATCCAGAAGTGGATTCAGGAAGATAAGCTCTCTTTCCTGGTACAGGTAGTAAATAGAAACCTATCTTTAGGAGAAGTTGCCGATGCTATCCGCCGCTATCAGCATCTTGCCGAACACGAACCGGAAATTCATTCTCCTAATAAAAAGGGTATCGAAGTTTCACTGATCAGGCGATTTCTTTCCGACCAGCTTGATTATGTAAACATTGCCAAAAATTTTATTGAAGTTAAAGATTTCTATCATCTGCTCAATCGGGTAATTTTTTCAACCGAGAGTCATGGCCGTCTTGGCGGAAAAAGCGCCGGTCTTTATCTCGCCTCGCAGATAGTAAAGAAAAATGTGAATAAAAACGAGCTCCTCTCCAAGGTAAAGATTCCCAGAACATATTATATTACTTCCGATGTACTACTTTATTTTATGCACTACAATAATTTCGATGAAGTGGTGGAGCAAAAATATAAACCGATCAATCAGGTCCGTTTTGAATATCCGCATATTGTCCAGACTTTTAAAAATGCCCGCTTCCCCGCTGATATTGTTAATGGATTATCAGCCGCCCTTGATGAGTTCGGAGATCACCCCTTGATTGTCCGCAGCTCCAGCCTTCTTGAAGATCGAATCGGAGCGGTTTTTTCCGGTAAATACAAAAGCCTCTTTGTCGCCAACCAGGGGAACAAACAACAGCGTCTTGAAGCGCTCCTTGATGCTATTGCTGAAGTTTACGCTTCGACTTTTAGTCCGGATCCGATCGAATACCGTATCGAACGAAAATTAATCGACTTCGGTGAAGAGATGGGGATAATGATTCAGGAAGTGGTCGGAAATAAAGTAGGAAATTATTTTCTTCCATCTTATGCTGGTGTGGCTTTCAGTAGAAATGAATTCCGATGGTCGCCGCGAATTAATCGTGAAGATGGCTTAATCAGGCTTGTTCCCGGACTTGGGACAAGAGCGGTAGACCGATTAAGCGACGATTACCCTCTTCTTATTGCTCCCGGACAACCGGGCCTGAGGGTTAATACCAGACCCGAAGAAATAGAAAAATATTCTCCCAAGAAAATTGATATTATAAACCTTGAGACAAATTCTTTTGAGACGATTGATCTTCATAAGTTTTTGCAAAAAGCAGGATCAGAAATGCCGGGCATTCGTGATATGGTATCAGTTTATAAAGATGATTTTATTCGCATTCCATCGGGTTTGATTGATTATGATAATGAGAATGTTATTGTAACATTTAATAATTTAACACAGAACACCCCCTTTGTAGGCCAGACAAAAGCTATTTTGGATACTCTTGAGGAAACCCTCGGATTACCGGTCGATATTGAATTTGCTTCTGACGGCCGAAATTTTTATCTCCTCCAATGCCGCCCCCAAAGTTATTCTACATTAAGAGCCCCCTCTCCTATTCCCAAAGGAACACCCAGAGAAAGAATTATATTCACTGCTAAAAAATATATTTCAAACGGACGCCTGCCGGAAATAACCCATATTGTTTATATCAACTCTTCAGAATATTCCAGCCTTAAGGACAAGTCAACAATGATGGATGTCGGCCGAGCCGTGGGAAAATTGAATCAACTATTGCCCAAAAGGAAATTTATTCTCATGGGTCCCGGACGCTGGGGCAGCCGAGGGGACATAAAGTTGGGAGTGAGTGTCACTTATTCTGATATTAATAACACTGCCGCCTTGATCGAAATTGCCAGACGAAAAGGAAATTATATTCCGGATTTATCATTTGGAACTCATTTCTTTCAGGATCTGGTTGAAGCTGATATCAGGTATCTGCCTTTATACCCTGATGAAGCGGACACTATTTTTAACGAAAAATTCTTAACTAAATCTAAAAATATTTTCCCCGAAATCGTTCCTCAATTTTCTTATTTAAGCAATACTATCATGTTGATTGATGTACCTCGTGAGACAAACGGTAAAATCCTGAAAATATTATTAAATGCCGATCTGGGTGAAGGAATAGGGCTATTGGCTGAGCCATCTCAGGACACGAATAAACAAATTGAAGAGGAAGTAATCGAACCGGTGACTCGCGACAGCTTCTGGCAATGGCGTCTTAGAATGGCTGAGTATATAGCTGAATCTCTGGATGCAAAAAAATATGGCGTCGTAAATTTTTATATCTTTGGCAGTACTAAAAACGCCAGTGCCGGACCAGCCAGCGATATTGATTTGTTAATCCACTTCAGAGGGACAGAAGATCAAAAGAACCGGCTTCTCGAGTGGTTGGAAGGCTGGAGCCTCTGCCTAAGTGAAATGAACTTTCTCCAGACCGGGTATCGAACTGATGGATTATTGGATGTTCATATAGTAAACGATGCTGATATAAAAATCAGAACGAGCTGGGCAGCAAAAATCGGTGCGGTTACTGATGCAGCCAAACCCTTAAAAATGAAATCACCTCCGGGAAATTAAATCAGGACTCGAGCAGCCTTTTCCGGATGTTCAAGATCAAAACTGACAATCGATAGCTCTGTTCCATCATGAGCGGCATTAAACAGAATCGTTTGCCCGATTTTATCCTGCCAATTTCCTGTCAACCGTGTTGATTCATGAATATGCCCATGCAGAGTCACATACGGTTTCTGTTTTTCAATAAACCGTCTGATAGCGATAGAACCGACATTAACATCGAGCGGGACATGATCTATCATTTTTCCCTGACGATCAACTCTATCCAGATTGGTTTGGTACGGAGGAGAATGAAAAAGAAAAACAGCTTTTGATAAATCATCATCCCCAACCAGCTTTGCTATATCTTTATCGATTGTCTCATATCTGATTTTATCTTCGGGTACGACAATCGATCTGATTCCCTTTTCCGGTGAGATATCCCCTACATCCGTAAAGCGGGAAACATCATATTTTTCCCAGTCCTTGAACCTAAATGGAGTTGGCGGAACAAAGGCATAGCCGTAAATCGAATAAGCCTCAAATTCAACCTTCCGGTTATGGATATATTCCCACAGACCCATTTTTTCACCCGAAATCATGTTGTCAATATATATAGCCGGATCATCATTGCCTAAAATTACAAATATTCGAGGATAATTCTCGGACAGCTTCTCCTTTAAGGCGGAAAACTCTTTGAACAGGAAATCATTGATAAAACCGCCGATTGAATATTCATCGTTTTGAATGTAATTAAAGCCAGTGGGTAAAATATCCCCGCCGATGAATACTATTTGCGGTAAATGAGTTGAAATGTATTTTATTAAATTTTTGTAGCGATAAATGCTGCCATGGAAATCGGATATGTGAATACATTTTTTCAAACGAGCCTCATAGGTTAATTTTACTAAAGGAGGGTCAATTCAAAACATCCAGATGTAAAACTAAGGATTCTATTATTAGAGTTTAATGACAAAAAGGCAGGCATGCAACAAAGTAATTTCTGATTTTTATCTTGGATTTCGTCAACGCTTCTGCTATAATTTAATATCGGTTTATGGCTTTATTCAGATATCAGGATAAAAAGAGTCAAGACATAATCAGGGATGATAATTTTCAAAAACGGAGGATTAGTCATGGGTGACAAAGGCGGAAAAAAAGACAAAAGTAAGAGTGACAAACAGAAGAAAAGTAAAGATCAGCAAAAGGAAAAAAAGAAACAGGATAAGCAGCCCAAGAAGCCTCCGTAGAAGAAGTCCTGAAATTTTATAAACTTATTTCTGGGATAATATCTTTGTTTTCAA
>CAYPUP010000183.1:0-5200 GCA_964413795.1 uncultured Ignavibacteriales bacterium | reverse complement strand
CTACTTTATATGTTGAATATTTATTTACGTAATTATTTTCAATATCTAAGAGTTTTATTGTCGATACCACAAATATTTCATCCTAATAAGACTTTCCCAAACACTCCAAAGGAACCCAACCCGTAATATCATCGCTTGTTTTTGCCAATAGCCATTCACTCTCAATAAGAATTCCCTGTAAAAAGTCCCCGGGTTCAACGGTTAACTCATAGGAATTATAATCCTGTTTCATTATCCCCTGAGAGCCGCTAACATCAACCCACGATTCGGGCACCCATCCCGTCCGGCCATCTTCAGTTGTGCACCAAAGCCAACCGGCCCATTGTGTTTTTCTTCGTTCAACAGTGACACAATCACCATTTTTTAACTCGATATGAATCTTTGATTCTGGTTGATGTGATTTAATAACTTTATATTGATTCAATTTTCCCCTTGACCAAATCAATTTTTTATATCAGTGTCGAAACCGCAGGGTTTTAAGTCTATTGGAGCTGTCAGGAAAGGATTCCTGACAGCTCGAAAAATTCTTTAATAATCTACTTTGTTTTTACATTCACAAACAAAGTCTGGTTGTTGCGCCAGATAAAAAAAATAATCTCTTCAGGATGGATAACTTCCAAATTAGTCATAGCTGTTTCGGCATCTTCGATTGAATCAACTTCAACATCCCCGATCCGCTGAATTATGTCGCCTAAATTTAAACCGCCGATACCCGCCAGACCACCCATCTTAAGCTCGGAAACGACAACTCCAGTGAATTCTTCGGGATCGAGATTGGTAATCATATAATCAGCAAAGACCATATTTCTGACTTTGAACTCCAGAGTTTTATTTTCATATTCAGGGGCATCAACCGCCGCCATCGGTGCTTCTTCAAGAGTAGCTAAAAGACTCAGGGTATCAACTTTTGTATCATCGCGTCGTACAACAGCCAGTTCAACCGCAACGCCCGGACCCATTTCCGATACCATGCGCTGAAATACCGGAAGCTTTTCTTCCTTGTCAACTTCCACCGGCTGGCCATTAACCTCAAAAATAATATCACCGACTAACAAACCGGCTTTATCGGCTGGAGAGTTTTTAACGATATCATTGACAATAATACCACCGGCAATATCCAGGTTCCAGAATTCAGCAATCTCTTTTGTTAAAGACTGAAGCGTAATCCCCAGCCAGCCCCGGTCTATTTCCCCTTTTTGAGGAGGAGCGGCTATCAGAGTGCTCAATCTCTCCGCCGATATGACGCCTAAAAGCGGAACGCCGAATTGGTTATAAGAATCAAGCAGTCCTCCGGCATCGGTTGAAGCTGTGGTTGGATCCATCAGGGTTCCTAAAACTCCAACCGGTTCAAGCTTGCCGTTAAACAGAACCGATGTTTTCTGCAGCGGGTTAAAGCCGACTGTCAGAACAAAATCTTCCGGTGATTTAATCAGAGCCGAGACCATGCCGATATCAGCCGCCAGGGACGGCGAAATAAATTCCGGCAGGAGCATATATAACCCGAGCCAGTCGCCAACTTTATATTTCTGGTCCGATTTAAATTCTACCGGTGTAAACTTTTCTCCGTCAGAAATTATCTTAACGAAGCCGATACTGGTGAATCGATCAACCCCGATATATTCGCCTTCATAAGTTTTGCCATCAATAGTTTTGATTTCAATTTTCACCGGCGAAGTTTTAACGTTGAAACCGGTCATGGATGATAACCCGCCATCACTGGAAAGAGAAGTACCATCAAATATAACCATTCCATCCGAGGTGACAATAGTCCCCAAATATTGATCGGTCTGTTCCGTATTATGGATCCCGAATGAAATTTCAATCTTCATATCAATAATGACCGTGTAGTCCTTAACTTGATTTTCAAGTTTGGCAAAATCAAAATCCTGAGCTGTTAAATTCCCAATTCCAGCTATCAGAAATAGGGCGGTTAATAAATACGTATATATTTTACTCATCAATATTTTCCTTTGCAGCCCGATCTAATTTTAACAGGATAAACCTGGTGCTTCTGTTTCTATCCACTGTGAGAAGAATTTTTTTATTCAAGTCGTCATCAATCATATTGTAGGCGGCAATAAAATCAGCCAGGTTCAGCAAATTAGTATCATTTATTTTTTTTATGATATCCCTGGGGCGCATTCCCCCCGTATCTGCCGCTCCATTGCGTTTGACGCCCGTAACAAAAACTCCAATAGTGTCATTGAGGTTGTTCTCAATCTTCATCTGGCTGGTAATTTCCTTAATGGTAAAATCCCACCGGCTGACTTCAAAATCTTCACCTTGCAGATCGCCTAACTGCCGCGTTTTAACTTTCAGCGTATATTCTTCTTCCCCTCGTAATACTTTCATGTTGATTTCAGATCCGGGTTTGTATTCGGCAATGGTTTTATAGAAAGCGGGTAGTTCTTCAAGAAAACGGGCGGAAACAGGTTTATCGTCTATGGCCAGGATAACATCCCCCGTTTTAAGAAAGCTAACCTCTGCCGGTGAACCGGGATCAATCGATGAAACCAGAACCCCTTTATCTCTGCCTGTTTTGAAAAACTGCTCCATCTCCTGTAGCGCCTGGCAATGAACCCCGATCCAGCTTCTTATCACGCTTCCATGATCCAAAATAGCCGAGGTTACTTCCTTGACAATATTGACCGGAATGGCAAAGCCAAGATTATTGGCAAACATAGTGGCGCGGGAATTGATGCCAATAACCCGGCCATTTAGATCAACCAGCGGTCCGCCGGAATTACCCGGGTTAATTGCGGCATCGGTTTGTATCCAGAGATTATATATGCCGGTTCTTTCACCTGAAGGGAGACGGACTTCATCTCCAAAAAAACGATCACGGGTGGAAATAACGCCGGCTGAAACCGAACGTGACAGGGACAAGGGTGAACCCATCGCCAAAACAAACTGTCCAACCTGCAGAGAATCGGAGTCGCCGAATTCCGCAATATTAATTTCACCATGATAGTCATCTAATTGCAGTTTAATAATAGCCACATCGGTCAAAGGATCACCGCCGATATATTCGGCCGGAACCAGTTCTTTATCATTTAGAGTGCAGATAATTCTTTCCGCTTTACCAGCCACGTGGTAATTAGTAACCACATAGCCATCTTTATGAAAAATCACCCCGGATCCGATAACAGCCTGTTTTTCGAGTTCGCCGGTGTTGTAATTTTTTATAACCGGCTGTATATGAACCAAAGCCGGCAGGACTTTATCGCGGGCTTTATAGATTTCCTGCTGTTGAATTATCTCAGCTGATAGCGGCATTGCCGCTAAGAGTAGTATTAAAATTGAAAATACTGAATTTCTGTTCATTCTTACTCCTATAAATATGTAATGATCGTTATAACCCTCAGATTGCCCGAAAGTTCTCATAAGATCAATTACAGGAGTATATAATTACAGAATCCCCTTCGGCAAGTTTTTAAAAAGGCGCAGCCTCTATTATTTTTAAAAAGAATACGCCTCATAATTAAGAATAAGAGTGGCTATGCCGCTATTTTTGGTAGATGTCTACCGACCCCAAACCGACATCGATTTCCACCAGAAGCCTAATTTCAGCATCTTCATAGTCATCAGACTCATAAACATCATCATCTGTAACTTCAAGATCTGTTCTATGAAAATCAATCGTTGATAACCAACCGGCTCCATTCGTTTCAACTCTGATTGGAATATCTTTGGGAAGAGTTAAATCCATAGACCCCACCCCAACACTTATTATAACTCTTGAATAGCCGGTATATTTCCCTCTCAGGTCGAGTTCAAATGAACCAACCCCTCCATCGAAACTGAAATATTTAAAGTTGGCATTGCCGAAATTTTTCATTTCCAGCGAAGAAGCACCGGCATCAATTTTAATTTGATCCATTCTTACCGGGTTTGGCCTGGAAAACTCAATAATAGAAGAAGACGCACCAACTTCAAATGTTAAATTTTGAAGCTGCAGCCCTCCCAGATCCATCTCGGCATCACAAGCCCCGATGTCCATATCCAGTGATATGGGATATTTAGTGGAGAAAGTTATATCCCATTTGTTTTCCTCGGTATCGATATTAAAATTATCCTTATGATCGCTTTCCAAATAGAGTTCGCCTACTCCGTCATTGACCTCATAATCATGTCTAAATTCAACTGCTTTTGGCTTATAATCAATTTTACCTGTGACAACATCATCGATATCATCAGCATTTACTATAATCTCACCTGCCCCAAAATCTACTTTTGCCTCAATAGATTTGGCCTTTTCCGGCCTGATATTAAACTCTTCGTGAGATAATTTCCCAGCAAGGGCAATCAGCGGTAATAATAAAATAACAAAGATTGATGAGAAGAGATTTCTCAGACTCATATCTGACCTCCATACATTATAGATTTATTGATCCTAATAGAAATAATACGAGAAAAAACTTAAAAGGATTCACCTGGGACATCAGGAGGTTTTGGTTTATTTCTGGAATCCGAATAATCTTTGGAGGATTTATCAAAGGAATTGTTATTTTCCTGCTCCCTTAGTGGCGGAGGAGCCGGAGCCGGGGCGTATGGTTCGGCATCAAAGCCATGCTTGTCTTTCCAGCTTATATAATCCCGGAATCCAAACCGGCTCAGTAGAGCGGCGCCGACTCCCGTACAGATGGGGTAGGTACTGATGACAATCGCTACGACAAGGACAAATATACCAAAACCTTCGGCAATATCACTTTGCTGGCCTAATAAGATTGCATCCAGCAGCCAGAGTGACATAAACAGAAAGACGCCAATTGTAGCCTGAAACAAGATTTTCTTCTCCCCGCCAAGAAATCTAATCGAGATCATCCGGCCAATTCTATTGCCGAACAAAACAACTCCTATAAAAAATGCCAATATATACAAGATAGGGACTAACGGAGATACAAGGATCCCCACGATAGTGATAATTACGATCGCTGTAATAACCGGCATCAGTAAAATAAACAAAAAGCCAAGCAGGTAAGATTTAATCGGATTATTAAGGACAATATCATTCATCCGCTTTAACTGGAGAGGCATAAGGCTTGTCACCAAAAATGAGAAGAATATCAGAACGACAGTAAAAACAATCACGACCACCAATCCATCAGCAGAAAACGAGCCGGTAAAATCCTTGAAATCCAGCGATGTATCCGTAATAATTACCCTGCCTTTTACCTTTGCCCCCTTTTTCTGAATTATC
>CAYPUP010000182.1:0-5216 GCA_964413795.1 uncultured Ignavibacteriales bacterium | reverse complement strand
TTTCATCACCCACGCGATATATAAACAGGTCAGGAAGCCACCAATCGGGAGCATATAGTTAGTCGAGATGAAATCAAATATATCAAAAAAGCTCTGATCTTTACCTCTGAAAGGAACCGTCCATGCGGCTACTGCCGAAAGAATTCCAAAGAGATAAATCAAACCGCCCATAACCAGTGTGGCTGTTTTTCTTGACCAATTCCGTTGATCGATAAAGTAAGATACAACCACTTCCAGCAAACTTATTCCGGATGTCAACGCGGCAAATGACAACAATATGAAAAATGGAACCGATACCCATGGGCCGGTCTCAGCAAACAGAACCGGCAGGGTTTTGAAAATCAAGCCAACACTTTGCCCCGGTTCCATGCCATAGTGGAAGACCAGTGAGAAAATAGCCACTCCGGCCATCAGGGCAATCAGCGTATCAAGAAACGATACAACAATCGCATTTTTCATCAAATTTTCATCTTTTCGCATATAGGAGCCATAGGTGATCATAGCCCCCATCCCCAGCGAGAGGGTAAAGAAGGCATGCCCCATAGCCGAGAGAACCGCTTCAGCGCTCAGCTTACTGAAATCAGGTTTAAAGAGGAAATTCAGAGCGGCCATGCCCCCGGTGGTAGCAAACAAGCCATATAACATTAAGCCCAGAAGAATTAAAAATAAAGCTGGCATGAGGATTTTTGACCAGCGTTCAATCCCTTTTTGAACCCCTCCGATGACGATTCCCATGCATAAAATCATAAAAATAGTATGCCAAAAGATAGAATTTCCCGGACTGACAACCAATTCGACAAATTCTCCCTGAATAGCTTCAGCCGTGCCGCTAAAACCAACAATAGCTTTATATATATAAGCCAGCGCCCATCCGGCCACAACACTGTAAAAGGAGAGGATAACAAACCCCGAAGCGACTCCTAACCACCCGACCCCTTTCCACATACTCCCATTTTTATGAAGTTTTTGGAAAGCTCCCACCGGGTTGCACTGGGCTCTTCGGCCGATAATCATTTCTGTAACCATTAAGGGCAAACCTACCAGAACGACACAAATCAGATAAACGAGTACAAAGGCTCCGCCGCCGTATTCTCCAGTGATATAGGGGAATTTCCAGATATTTCCCAGCCCGATGGCGCTTCCGGATGCCGCCAGTATAAAACCCAAATGTCCGGTCCATTGGCCTCGTTTGGTTACATTATTATTATCATCCATAAAAAATCTCCCCGAAGTTTTTAGGAACCAATTTCTGGTCACAATCGTATTAACAATGTGGTTGCCGAATCAGGAATTATAAGGCACTCTCAAAAACCTGATTTTATAAACAAAAAAAGAGGAGTGAGTCTGTCAACAAATAATGACGGAGAATCCTTTATTCTATAGGGTTTTAGTTGACGTCGGCATAGCCGCTTTTATAGCTTAAAAAATAAAATTGAAATGATTAAATTGAAAAGGATTTCAAATGAAAAAGTTTATCTGTGTTGCTGTTTTGATGTTAGTTTTAAGCGCTTCCTCGGTAATGGGAATTGAAGCTGCCGGGACTGCATTTGGTACTACTACTACAGCCAAAGTCATTGGAGTGGGGAATGGAAATTTTGGATTAGTGGCCGGGATTGCCGATGCTACCTCATTTGGCGGCACTTTTACCTATGGGATGTCTGAATATTTTGACGGCCGTTTTAAACTGGGATTAGTATCAGATAATGATAATACTGATATCGTTTTCGGTGCCGATTTAAAATACCAGATCTGGTCGGTTGCTGATGCCTCGTCAAAACCGTTCGATATGGCTTTAGGGGGATTGTTTGAGTACATGAGTGGTGATCATTTTTCAATTTTGCATGTCGGCGGCTTTGTTCTGGGTTCATACCCTGTGAAGCTCAATAGCGGTAACTTTCTGACACCTTATGGAAGATTTAATTTAAGGCTCGAAAACTTCAGTGCTGATGGTTCTGATTCTGAATCCGAGCTTGAGTTTGGTATTAATGGTGGTATCTCTTTTGACCTCACTAAAAATATGACAGCCTATGGAGAGTTCCAGATTGATGGCAATGATGGTGTCTTTTTTGGTTTGGATTTCAGAGTCCTTTAATTTAAAACTGTATCTCTTCCAACAATAAATCAGAAAGGCACAGCCTTTGTCATATATTGACGCTATTATTCTGGGTATTATCCAGGGTTTGACAGAGTTTCTCCCTATCTCATCCTCAGGCCATCTGGTTTTAGTGCAGAATCTTCTTGGCGTAAAACAACCGGGTGTATCTTTTGAATTGGTTGTGCATTTGGGGACACTACTGGCTGTTCTGGTCTATTTCCGAAGGCAACTAGTTGCCCTTATAAAGTCAATATTCGATTCAACGATGAAAGAGGAAAGATCAATAGTTTTGTTTTTGATAATCGGTACGATTCCGGCGGTCATTGTAGGTCTTTTTTTTAAGGACTATTTTGAAGAAGCTTTCGGAAGCCCGGCATTCACATCGGCGATGCTGATCGTAACCGGTCTGATTCTGTTTTCCACTAAACTTGTTAAACATGGTAATAAACCGGTCTCTTTTATGACAGCCATAATCATCGGCGTCGGCCAGGCTTTTGCGATTTTACCCGGGATATCCCGTTCCGGAAGTACAATTGCCACCGGTATGTTGTTTGGTGTGAATCCCTCAAAAGCGGCGGAGTTTTCATTTTTGTTGGCAATCCCGGCTATTTTAGGAGCGGTTGTGTTAAAATTCTCCGATCTTTTAGCCATTGATAAGGCTTTGATCGGTCATTATGCGGTCGGGGCTGTATTTTCCTTTATCTTTGGATTGGCAGCCGTTTCTATGCTTCTGGCGATTATTAAAAAAGGTAAACTGGAATATTTTGCGTATTATTGCGTTGCTGTCGGGGCAGTCGGGTTGTATTTTCTCCTTTAGTTATGAAAAAAATTCTGGTCATCCGTTTGGGATCGCTGGGTGATGTTATTCTTGCCTCGGCACCGGTTCTGAACCTTAAACTTAATTATCCTAACAGTCATGTTACTTTTTTTACTAAAGTGCAATTTGCACCTGTCGTAAAAATGTTTGAGGGAGTGGATTCTGTTGTAACCCTGTCTCCTTCATCAAATTTTACAAATTTCATACGAACACTTCATCAACTTGATAAAAACAATTTTGATATAGTCGTTGATCTTCATGGTAATTTCAGATCTCTAATTGCTCGCAAATTAGTAACATCATCACAAACTGTTATCTATCCCAAGCGAAGGTACGAAAGATATGAAATTGTAAAAAATAAAACCCGACCGAATTCATACCCGCATACGATTGATCTTTACAATAACTGCATCACACAATTGGGTGGAGCAACTTTTGTTACACGACCTCAAATGTTTTCGGACAAAATCGATGATGAAAAAATAAAAGAGGAAAAGCCAGCCATTTTGGTAGCGCCTGGAGCGGCGCATGAAAATAAGCAATGGCCCTCTGATAGGTTTGCCGATGTGGCCATTAAGTTAAATATAGAAACTGGAGCATCAATATACTGGGCAACATCCTCAAGCGACAAAGTAGAAAATTCACCAGCAGGAAAGATCCCTTGCAATCATTTTTTTGAAATCAAAGATTTGCCCTTAGATAAATTAGCATCAATAATTTCTCAATGCGAATTAACTATCGCCAATGATTCCGGGATAGCTCATCTATCATCGGCGGTTGGAACACCGACCCTGTCTATTTTTGGATCGACTCATCCGGCCTTGGGATTTTCCCCGCGCGGCCTGTTTGATAAAGTTATCGAAGTCGAGGAATGGTGCCGTCCCTGTTCCCTTCATGGGAATAAGCCTTGCTTCAGAGAGGAAAGGTTCTGCTTTAATAGCATTACCACTGACATGGTTTATGATTCAGCCAGCAATCTGTTAAATTCAAAAATAAATAATGATCGAGCGCTGCTGGTTGATCGGGATGGGACATTGATCGTTGATAAAGATTATATGTCAGATCCTGATCAGATTGATTTTATAGAGGGCAGCATTGCTGCATTAAAAAAAGCACAGTCACACGGTTATAAAATTGTAATAGTATCCAATCAATCAGGGGTGGCCAGAGGGAAATTTACTATAGATATCGTTGAAAAAATAAACCGAAGAATACTATATCTGTTTGCTAAAGAAGGGATTGATATAGACGCCATTTATTTTTGTCCGCATTATAAATATGGAACAGTACCGGAATATACAAAAATTTGTCAGTGCCGAAAACCATCCCCCGGTATGCCGGAAGAGGCTGCAAAAGATCTGGGTATTGATCTGCGAAAATCATGGGTGATAGGTGATAAATTAGATGATGTCAAATTGGGTATTGCGATGGGGGGTAAATCAATTCTTGTCAGAACCGGCTATGGCCTTGAAGCGGAACAACATCTCGATAGTAATTGTTTTAGTGGGCGAGTCTCCGTTGTGGACAATCTTCATGAAGGTGTAGAAAAAATCATATCACTGGAGTAAAAGTGATTAAACCGGCGGCATATTCGGAAAAAATCGGGGAAGATAAGGTAAAATGCAATCTTTGTCCGGCTGAATGTCTGCTTAAGATTAATCAAAGGGGAATCTGCCAGTGCCGTTTTAACAGGGGTGGAGAGCTTGTTACTGATAACTATGGCGAGCTGGTAACGCTGGCGATTGATCCGATCGAAAAAAAACCCCTCTATCATTTTTATCCAGCCTCAGAGATTCTATCCACCGGTCCCAATGGCTGCAACCTGAAATGTATCAACTGCCAGAACTGGACAATATCCCAAAAAAAAGTTGAGACAAGGTTTCTTTCTCCCGAAGCCTTACTGAAAGAAGCCAAAAGGTCCAACACAATTGGCGTTGCCTTCACCTATACCGAGCCGGTTATCTGGTATGAATATATTATGGATACTGCCCCATTGTTAAAAAA
The DNA here is from genome assembly GCA_964413795.1 of uncultured Ignavibacteriales bacterium. Classification (GTDB taxonomy): domain Bacteria; phylum Zixibacteria; class MSB-5A5; order GN15; family FEB-12; genus DAOWMZ01. The sequence continues at coordinate 300 of CAYPUP010000182.1, read as the reverse complement.
TGAGGGACTTAAAACAGTTCTTGTCTCTAATGGCTATATCAATCCTCAGCCACTGGATGATTTACTGGAATATGTTGATGCCGTCAATGTCGACTTAAAAGGGATCTGTCAGGAATTTTATAAGAAAATTTGTAAAGGAAAACTTGATCCGATATTAGAGACAATTAGAAGAATTGCCGGTTCCAAAACCCATCTTGAAATAACCAACCTAATAATTCCCACTCTCAATGATTCTGAAGAGGATATGATAAATCTGTTTGATTTTGTCGCATCGGTATCGGAAATGATCCCGCTTCATCT
>CAYPUP010000181.1:0-5277 GCA_964413795.1 uncultured Ignavibacteriales bacterium | reverse complement strand
TACTTTAACTAATTGGGGAAATATAATATCCCCCCGTTCTGTCAGGTCTTGTTCGTCCAGGCGAATGTCCCCTGCCGCATGACATTAATCTAGCATGGATACCAGCGTTCGCGAGTATGACAAAACCTTGTGGTTTTGTTGACAAATGGCAGAATCGCATCGGCTTCCAGCCCTACTGCTTAATTTCGAATTGTTCTAATCTTGTTTGGTAGGCTTCGTTTTCGGGATCATTTTCGATAGCCAGATTAATTTGTATGATGGCCTCGGTAGTATTTCCTTGTGCATAACAGATTTCAGCTAACAAGCTAAGATGCTTACCACGGAAAATTCCTTCTGAGGCTTTCTGGCAGGCAATACGGACATATTTTTCAGCTTCAGGTAAATTTATTCTCCGATCAAAACACCATTTACCGTAAATATAATATTTGGCCGGATCGTTTTGCCACCCCTCCCCCATGCTTAATTGCATTTGACCTATGGCATGCGCGGTATCTTTATTAATATAAAGCTCGTAGTCGGCTTTGATTAAATAATGATACTCTTTTATCTTTTCATTCTGATTATTGGCGGTAGCATCAATCCCCGTCTGAAGATATTTACCGATATCATCGGTGCGCTCTTTTTTACGGGCGAGATTGGTTATCAGCATCGCTGCTTTTCTGATATTGTCTTTAAGGGATCGTTTGGAATTAATAATATCATCTGCAGGTGCATAGATCGAATCAAACGGCAGCTTGTCGTTCCAGATAGCATCGGCATAATTCTGAAAAATCAGAAACGAGTTATCCCGTACAGCATTACCGCCTGATTTTTCTGCCATACGATAATATTTGTTTGATTCCATATACTCGCCAATGGCTGAGTAATATTTGGCGAGAAAATTAATATCACGACTATTGGGATTATTATTATTCCGCTCAACTCGTTCATCGATAGTGGTAATGTCAGACAAACCTAATTTTAAGGAACCAATGAATTTGTCGGCCGTCGTATACCCTTCCCAGCGATAGATAACATCGCCATTGCTATTTGTAAGAACAAACAAAGGGTAGTACGGTCCGGCATGGTAAAAACCACCGAGCTTCTCTCCCCCCTTTTTGACATTGAGAGGAAGATGAATTACATCTATCAGAGCCTCTTTTACTACTTCTTCTGATTCCACTTCACGAGCGGCTAATTCGCAGTACTCTCAATCCTCGCGGAAAAATTCCAGCAGGATCGGTTTGTTTTGCTGAATTGAAAGCTCTTTGGCTTCCTCAAAAGTAGTCGGCGTTTGGGCAAAAGTTGAACCGGTTAACAGAAAAATAATTGATAATGTTAAAATTATTTTATACATGTAATATTATACGATTGAAATTTATATCCACCAATATTTATTTGAAAAATTTGGCAGGGTCGCTTTAGAAACCCAATCTACTTTCATTTAAGATATCTTTATTTATTATAAGAGCAGGGAGGAATCCTTTCCTGCCTGATTTCTAATTACTGTCAGGAAGGGATTCCTGAGAGCGCCTAAAAAATAACTGATTAAATATATATGCATATCCTCCGGAATAAAGTATAAAATTTATCAGGCTTTGCCTGCTTCATACTTCTTTTAGTGACTTTACCTGCCTGAGTTTACGAAATAACTGGATATATTCTTTAACCATGACTTCTTCAGCCTGTGACAATCCCTCCATCATTGGGATTCCGATACGTATAACCGCTCGCACGATATCGGAAGTTGTCCGGTCGTATTTTTCAGCCAAATCCTTAAGCTGTTTTTTTAGTTCATAGGATACAAATATGTTCAGGCAATGTTCGCCGCGAACCTTTTTTTCTTTCTGGTTGGATTCCATTTTTTCCTCTTTTCATATTACAATTTTCTTTAGCCTGTATCGAAACCACAGGGGTTTCGACTTACCATTACTCCTCACATTTCATCCCTATTAAACACTCAATGGGTGTGATATTTTATATGCCCAATCAGGGATTGTGGGGAGCGGATTTTTATGCCATATTTTTCATTCAGAATTTTCAGAATTGGCCGCCAGGTATCCCTGGGATTTCTCCTGGCAATAATATTATCGATTTCATTCGCATATTCTGAATTGCAGATCGGGCAATCTGATTTGATTCGGTTTTTTATATCAAAACGATTGCTTACAAATCCCTGAAGCCGGGCTTCAAGTTTTTTAAGAGCACGCTTATGGAGAGCTTCAAGCTTATATATAATCCGGCCGGTCTGGCTGGAAATCTCCTGATAGCTTTTTCCCATATAGTAGAATTGTATTATAAATTCCTGTTCATTGGCGTTTAGTTTTTTTAAAGCCAATGATACTGCTTCCTTTATTTGTTCATCCGGTTTTTCACAAGGAGGATTCTGTATTCCCTGCTCCAGGGGGTCCCGCCCCAGATCTACAATCCAGTTTTGATAAACTATGCGGCTGTTTGACATTATTTTTCCTTTTTTTATCAAATAAGATAAAATCCAACTGAGAATTGTCTATTACGGATGAGTCACAAGATATTTACAGGTTATTTTCTGGCCCGGATCACCTGGTTCACATATTGTTAAAAAGAAATGTGGTATCATCACCTTTTAATAGATTAGTTACTGATAATAACTTATATTGTGTAGCCAATTTGATTTGTTTAAAGAGATATGGTAAAAATGGCGATAGAGATATAAAGTAACTTATTTAAGTGTTCCAAATTTGTGATATAATATGAGATCAGAATCAGACTCAACCGAACGAATTCCAATTTATGAAGCCGACCCGGTCCCAAAAGACCATGTCTGGAATTTTAAGGTGCTTACCAATAATCTTGATTTTAAAGCCAACGCCATGACTTATCTTTCTTTGTTTGTTTTGGTAATTTTATACCCCGGTATATCTCTTGGTTTTAATGAAGATCCAACCCAGCTCTTAAAAAGCCTTGATAAGGAAATGCTCAACGTCCTGCTGATTTTTACCATTGTCATGCAATGGGGGATATTTATTCTCCTTTTCCTGTCAGTCTTTATTGAAAGAACCGGACTATTGGGGCTTGGTTTTAAAAAAATCCGCATGGTTGATTTTGCCTGGGCAATTGCATTTCTGGTAGCTTCAAATCTAATCCTTGCTGGATTAGCTTGGGTTCTGGCTAAGTTTGGATTGCCCATGTTAGGCGAGGTTGCTCTTTTGATTCCATCGGACACGACCGGAAGAATAATCTGGGTTGCCGTATCATTTACTGCCGGTTTCTGCGAAGAGACCGCCTTCCGGGGTTATCTGATGACCCGCCTGAGAATAACAGGCAAATTCAAAAGCTGGGTTATTCCGGTTATAGTCTCATCACTGGCTTTTGGAGCCTGTCATGCTTATCAGGGACTCCCCGGACTAATTGTAATTACCGTCTATGGAGCCCTTTTTGCCCTGTTATATATTAGAATCGGCCGAATCTGGCCCTGTATTATTGCCCACTTTTTTCAGGATTTCAGCGCCCTCTTTATCCCGCAATAAATGCAGCAGCTCTCTCTATCATATTATTTATCTGCAATTTATATAAGATAGAATCATCATATTATTTAAGGACAAGTTTTACAGAAAACAGTAATATCCTTATCCAAATTGTTGAAACAATATAAGTTGGAAACATTTTTCGGGTTCAAACGTACTTGAAGTAAAATAGCACAGTAGGGAAAACTGTGTTCAATAAAGTTTTTAAAGGAATTGTAAGAGGGTAAAAGTATGCTTGTTTTAACGTCCTTCGGGTACTACTATTGTGAATATTGGATTGACCTTGAAGGCCCTTGGGATATAGACTAAAGGTAAGGTGATCAGGTCTTTGAAGAAGACAAGATTAAAATTTACAGGTTTCTTAAGCATCTTTGCATTTTGCATCGCTGTTTTTGCATGTTCGAGTTATGGGCAGTCGCCTGTTCCGACCATTGAAGAACTTGAAGACCAGCATCATTTGATTATAAGTAAGGAAGCCAGGCGGATTGCCGAGGAGTATGCGGATATTCTCAAAGAACTACAGGAACTGACTTTAGATTACAGCCGTACATTCTCAAAAATTAAATATGAATCATCATTACCGCAGTTAAAAGAACTAAATTCACTTATTGTCAAATTAGCCAAAGGGGAATACCTCGAGGATATCAACCATCTCACTAATGATTTAGACGAAGTCCGCACTAAACTAAAAGAGCAGGAGCTAAAGACTAAAGAAAAAGCGAAAAATCTTGAAGAGGATAAAAGAAAAGAGACTTTAAAGGCTTTAAAATTATCACAGAGCCTGCGCCGTGATCTGGAGTCTTTTGATATAATATTAAAAGAAGATATTAATTTCAGACTTCAGAATTTAAAAACACTCACCAATGAAATCCAAATCTGCCTGAATCAAATATCTCTTGAAGAATTAGACATCTATCTCGAAAATTTCACAAAATACATTAAGATAATCGGAGATAGCGTAGGTAATATATACATACAAAATTATGATAGTGATTCTCTGATCTTTGTTGTTCCGGAAATACCAGAAATACCTGATGCACCAGATGTATCTGATAACAGTGCAGAAGAAGCACCAGCCCCTGTACCACCGGTGGAAATAAAACCATTTAGTTATGTCTATCTGCAGAAATCAGGACAATCAATTGCCACTAAAGAATTCACAGACAGCTTGAAAGTTAAATCCTCAAGAGTTCCCATTTACATTAATAATCCTACCGGGAATCTGCAAATAACAGGCTGGAATAAAAAAATTGTTTTTGTCAACTCTGTCCTCGAAGTAGCCTCTGCTTCGGAGAATGAAGCAAGTTATGTTACAGATAATACTAATCTTAAGTTTGTGTCTGACAATTCCGGGATTTTCATCGAAATTCAAATGCCCAAAATTAAGAACTCGCAGACTTCGATCAATAGTTACGAACTCGAAATAAAAGTACCCCGAGATAATCCGATTATTGGCAATAGTTCGTACAGCTCCGTCACCCTGGAAAATCTCGAGAATAAAATTACATTTATATCAACCAAGTCCGATGTATTTATCGGCAGCATCATCGGCGATATAAACATAACAAACAATGGTGGTCCGCTGGACATCGAAGAAGTTGAGGGCTTGATCGAAGTAAGAAATAATTTTTCTCCGATATCACTCACCCAGTGTATCGGTGATATCAAGGCTCAAAATACATTTGCAGCGGTAAAAGTTATTGAATGTGAGGGCAATATTACAATTAATAACAGCGGCCCTATTAATTTATCTGACAACGAAGGAAATGTTATAATTGTCAATACCAAAGGC
>CAYPUP010000180.1:0-5305 GCA_964413795.1 uncultured Ignavibacteriales bacterium | reverse complement strand
CCTCCAAAATCGGAGCGATCATTTTACATGGTCCGCACCAAGTTGCCCAGAAATCGACTATAACCAGTTTATCCGCTTTGAGAACTTCATCTTCAAATGTAGCATCAGTGACTGCTAATGTTGTACCCATTGTAAAAATCCTCCAGACAAATTATTATTTTTCTTTTGTAACAATAATAACAACGGCATGTTCCAGTCATATAATTCTGATTAAATCTGTCATCATCCAACTGAAACTTCATCAACTTTCAATTATACACAACTCTAACCGATATTGAAAGTTTCAAATATAAAAAATATTTTAAAATAAGAGAAATTATAAACAAAGTAAGATAAATGTTAAGTATTTTGATATGAGGATTTTAGACTGCCTGAAAAAGCCTGAACCTGCTCCGCAAACGCTTCCAGACGGGTATCCTCGCCCGAGTCTCTGAGACCTTCGTAGCTGATATTGAGCCAGGGTATTCTCCCCAGGTCATCGGAAACTTTTCTGGAAAATGATGAGACAATTGTCCCGGGCATACAGTTAAAGGGCATAGCATTGACAATACCCGAAGCTCCGGAATTGGCCATTTCTATCGCTTTTCCAATTGATAAGATCGCCTCCCCTTTAACATCAAGAGGAAGATATTTTGAGGCCAGCCCCAGAACATGATAAACTGTTTTATCTTCTTCGACCGGGAAATTCTCCGAGAAAGCCTTAACAATATTATGCTCCATATGCTCCTGAGTAAATATCTGAAGATTGCTCTTAACCAGTCCCTTTAAATCTTTTTTAAGAAAAGAATCGCGGCGGAAAGTATAGGAAGTATAAACCGGCCATTCGGAAAATGTAGCCAGACGGACTTCCATTCCGAGCCTTTCCAATTTGGTAATAAGATGATTATTGGAGAACCTGTTGTTGCGGAGGTAAATCTCCCCGACAACCCCCACCTGAGGAATATCTCTTTTAATAATTTCCAATTTATTAAATGCCAGAGCCGCTTCACCAGCTAAATCTGATAATGATTCTTTATGCTCAATCGAATATCCCAGCTTATTTATATAATGGAAATATAATTTTTCAGCTTCACCAGATTTTTTTTCATAAGGTCTGGTTTTATGAAGGAGCTTTACCAGACAATCAAGAAAAACAAATCCTTTCCAGACTATTTTCCTGAATTCCGTACCTTCAAGTCCAAACTTTGTGTAGCCATCATTGGAATTGGGGGAGAAAATAGGAATGTCATTATAGCCCAGGTCATCCAGAATTATACGGTGAAACTGGCGATACAACCCGAACCGACAGGGACCATCAGCCCCTGGCATAAAGAAAACCGACTTATCGTTTTTAAATCCTTCTGACCTGATCTTTTTAATCATATCCCCGGTAGTAATGACACAGGGAAAGCATTCCTTGCCGGAAGTATATTTTTTGCCGTAATCGAGAGTCAATTCATCAGGTTCGTCCAAAACTTCAGCTTTCAGGCCATAGCGCTTAAGTCCTGCCGCCAGGACATAGGCATGATCACACATATTGGGAATAAATATCGTTTTTTCGAACGGTTTAAAATCATCATGACGGATACTGAATTTTGTGATCGGCATGGTAAACTTGTGGAACCGGAGTGAATCGATAAAAGCTTCGCAGCGGGTAATCATGCCGGCATCGGCTGAATGTTCATCCAACTCAAGCTGCAGGTACGGTTTGCCTGACATTTGTTTGCGGAAGAAATGGTTTATAAACGAATCAGGACCGCAACCAAACGATGTGATAAAAACTGCATATAAATTTTTATGATTCCTGATAAAATCTGCTGCCGCCATAATTCGCTGGCCATAGCGCCAGTACATAAAGGAGAAATCATTTTCATCTTTTTCAAGTGGGAGGAAATCAAGCGGTATCGCTTTGTAACCGAGATTGCGGATCTTCTCCGGCAGTTCCAGCGAAATTCGCTTATCATAACCATTGTAAGGTCGACTGACTATGACGATGACCTTTTCGTCGGGTTCAATATTCTTAAGGAGATCCTGCCCTTTTTCGTATAAATTCTTTTTGTATTTCTGGTAAGCAGTAAGTCCGGCTATTAGGCTCTTCTTAAGTTCACGGTCAGAGATTTTAAAATCCGATGCTAACTGCTTGAATTTTTGCTGCATGTCTTTTAAATCGGAACTGATCGAAACCGGAGAGTTTACAAATTTAACTCCCTCTTTTTCGAAATCAAAATGAGCTCTTATTGATGAACCGATGCTTTGCACATAAGGACAGCTAAAAGAACCTTTATGATCCTCTTCACTTTCATCGGCCACTCTAATCAGTGACGGCAGGAATATTGTGTCAACATTCTTTCTTAACAATCGGGCAATATGCCCGTAAACAAGTTTTATCGGAAAACAGGTTTCAGCGGCAAAAATCTCAAGTGCCTCTTCAGCAACTTTCTGGCTCGACTTGGACGAGTTGACGACCTTGTAATTTAGAGATTCAAAAAAAGCTTTCCAGAAGGGGTAGTATTCATAAAATTGTAGTACAATCGGGAATCCTATTTTTCCTCTTGATTTTTTCGGCTTATCGAAATCAATATAAGTTTTATAGAGCATTTTCTGTCGGTCGCGGACATAATCATGAGGCAGCTTTGTGTCATCCTGAGTTTTTACATCATATTTTTCGCAGCGGGCTCCGTAATAAAGGGGTTCTTCACCTTCGATTTCAACTTTATGAATTTCGCATTGATTGGAACAGTCCCCACACGTGAAAGAGTCAACATCATATTGGCGCTTATAGAGATCAAACCCCTTGAACCGGGTTTTAAAATTTTCATCTTCCAGCTTTTCGATAGCAAGGATAGCTGACCCGATTGCTCCGGTAACATCATGATGAGGAGGAACAGTGACTTTTTTGCGGATTAATTTTTCAAATGCGGCCACCACCGCTTTGTTCCAGGCAACTCCCCCCTGAAAGAAAATATTATCACCAATTTTACGATCGCCAACGACCTTATTGAGATAGTTAGCCGCTATAGAATAGGCTAACCCAGCGAGAAGATCATCTTTACCAGCTCCGCTTCTTTGATGCGAAACCAGATCCGATTCCATGAAAACAGTGCACCGCTCGCCACAGCCAACCGGACATTTGGAACAGAGGGCCTTGTCTCCAAATTCTTTTTCAATATTGATATTGAGTTTCTCTGCCTGTTCCTGTAAAAACGATCCTGTTCCAGCAGCACAGGCTTTGTTCATTTCAAAATCAATCACCGCTTTATTTTCAATGGATATATATTTGGAATCCTGTCCCCCGATTTCAAAAATCGTGTCAACAGTTGGGTCGATATTTATAGCTGCTGTTGCCTGAGCTGTAATTTCATTGCGGACAATATCTCCCCCTACAAAATCAGCTATCAAGTATCGTCCCGAGCCAGTGGTTCCAACAGAACGTACGTTTACCCTGTCGCCGACTTCATCGCCGATCTCTTTCAAGCCTTTGCGGACCGCTTCGATAGGTCGCCCCTCGGTCATCAGGTAACGCCGGGCAATTACATTGTGATCCTTATCAATCAAAACCACATTAGTCGAAAGAGAACCAATATCTATTCCTAAATAGACATCTGTTCCGGTTTCTGCTGAAGGACGTTTGGTGCTGGTGATATCATAGAATTTATTTTCAGGGAAATCGAATGTCAGGGATTCTCTTCCGGATTCAACAACCTGGCGATATTTAATATATTCTTCTATTTTTTTAGGGTTAAACTTTTCAACTTTGCAGTGGCTCTTTTGGGCTAACAGAGCCGCTCCGATAGCACTCATGACGTTATAATAATTCGGAATTATTAATTCACCTTTTTCCAGATCCAGAATATCGGTAAATGCCCGCTCCATACCCGGATTGGCTGCTACTCCTCCTTCAAAAGCAATCGGCTTAATGATCTGCTTTCCTCTGGCAATGGAGCTTTTGAAATTACGGGCTACGGCATAACACAAGCCCGCCACGATATCATAATCGGGAGTGGCAATCTGCTGCAAGTGAATCATGTCAGATTTGGCAAAAACCGAACATCGCCCGGCAATCCGAGGAGGGTTTTTGGACTTAAGCGCCATCTGTCCGAATTCTTCTTCAATTGAGATCTTTAATCGACCGGCCTGCTGATCAAGGAAGGAACCGGTTCCGGCAGCACATTGGGCGTTCATGGCAAAATCTTCGATGATACCCCGCTCATTATCAAGTATTAGAAGCTTTGAATCCTCTCCCCCCATTTCTATAACAGTCTTTACGTGAGGCAATTGATTCTGGTTTCCGGCGGCAAGAGTGGCAATCTCACCAAAAAATTCTCCCCCTAAAATAGTTTTGGCTGTTTTCCCCCCGATTCCGGTCAGACCGAGATAAAATGATTGCCCGGTAAGATCGCTAAACTGATCATTCAGAATATCTTGAAGAGTTTCAAAGGGACCCCCGCAAAAGCGCTGATACATATGACGGGTGATTTTCCCATCTTCAATCAGAACCAGTTTTACCGATACCGATCCTATATCTATGCCCAAAGTTGTACTATTCTTACCCATGTTTTTAATAACCATCTATCAGTTAATCAAAGCAAGTTATTTCTTTATACAAAACAATCAGTAATACTGGTTGAATTTTAGTCTTGAAAGAGTATATTTCCAACTTTAACAGGAGAAAACATGCGAGTTATACTGCAGCGAACATCGGGAGTTGAAGTCATGATCGACGGCCAATGCCATTCAAAAACAGGTCCAGGCTTGCTTCTATTGTTCGGCACCCAGACCGGCGACAGTGAAAAATCATGTTCATATCTGGCAGATAAAGTGGTTAATCTTCGGATATTCGAAGATGAAGCGGGAAAAATGAATTTATCGACTCTTGATTTGAAATATGAGATTATGATTGTTTCACAATTCACTCTATATGCTGATACCAGCAAGGGTCGGCGGCCATCTTTTAATTCGGCTATGGAACCGGTAGAGGCAGAGCAGCTGTATAATAAATTTATTGAGAATGTAAAAAATTATGGCCTTAAGATCGAATCGGGAATTTTCGGGGCTAAAATGGATTTAAGATTTAACAATGATGGTCCGGTTACTATACTGCTTGAACATGAAGACTAATAACTTAAAAATCTTATCAAATAAACGAGAAATTATCCTGGGTTCCGGTTCTTCAAGACGGGTGTCACTTTTAACTGAAATAGGAATTAAATTTTCACAAATAATCCCTGAAGTTGAAGAATATGAGATTCAGAATGAACAACCTTACCAATATGCCCTTGACCTGGCGGAACTTAAGGGTCACTGGGTAGTGCAAAGAATAAAGCAG
>CAYPUP010000179.1:0-5326 GCA_964413795.1 uncultured Ignavibacteriales bacterium | reverse complement strand
AAGGTCAGTTGGGGGGGGGACGGGAATTCATTTCGCCCTCACCTCTTTTTCTTGCTCTGGCGTTTTCCAAAAAATCAGGAAGTCCAGTTTGGTGCGTATAATGGAACTTGAACTCACCACCCCTTCTTTTCTTCGTGGGTTAGGAGGACGTTGAAAAAGTACAAAGTTTTAATATATTATTATATATTTTAAAAAATGTCGATGAATGACATTTTTATAGTATTTTTACTTAAAATAATCTATGACTGCCAACAATTACGTTTAATTTATGGGGGGCTACTTTAATTTCAACTGGTGTTTTGGAAATAGCTTGTTGATCAATAATTACGGTAGCAGGTTCGTTACCAGAGCTACCTATTCTAATAGTTTTAAAAGAGAAAACGCTTTGGTTTATTTTGTTAATTTTTTTTAAAAAACTACCCTTACCAACAGCAACTACCGCTTCTAATAGTCCATCAGTGGGGTTAGAAATATTATTTTTATAAACTGTTTGATTATCAGTTAAAAAGCCTAAATTACAAATACTAATTAATGAATTTTTAGTAATAGGGCTTATCTTATATTTATCAAACTCTAAAACTACGTTAGGATCAGTAATTGTAGCTGAGTCAATAAAATATTGTTTATTAATCTTACCTAAATCTAACTTTTTGACTAGTCTTTGGGCTAAAACCTCACAAGCTTGTTCAGCAGGCGGGATACCAAGTATTTGGCTAATCTTACTTTTCTCATTAATTGGTATATAACCTAGAGTAATGTCTAAGTCAGCTACAATATTTACTATTTTACTAAACGTTTGATCGTCACCAACTGCTACAATAGTCTTAATACCTTGTTCTATGCCCTCTTCAATAACTTCTTTCATATTTTTTAAGATACTAAGTTTACAGACTTTACCCTTAATCTCTAAATCAGCTAAACGACCTTCAATTTTATTTAGTAAATTAAAATATTTTTTATTATTTAAAAAGCTATCGTAAATGTATAGATACATATATTTATCTAATTACTATTTTTTGTTCTCATCTTTTACTTTTTCAATGAGACTAGGTTCTTGGGTCATGGAGACTTTACCATTTACTTTAGCACCCTTAGCAATTTGCAAGGAATTAGTAATAATATCACCTTTAACTTTAGCAGTTTCAGTTAGATCTAAATCTGTACCTATGGTAACATTACCTACGATCTCACCAGATATATCAGCGCTACCAGCTTCAATGTCAGCCGTGATTTTAGCTTCACTCCCAACCTGTAAATGCCCTTTAGTTCTTAAATTGCCCAAAACTATACCTTCAACCATAATATCGCCCTTACCAACAAAATCACCTTCTACTTTTACAGAAGGTCCGATAATAGTCTCTACATTACCTCCTAGTGATTTAGTCTTTTCCTCTTTAAACATATTTATTTATTTTAATGATAAGTAAGTAAATTTTAGTTAAAAGCGTACTTATTGTCAAAGGATAACTTGTGAATTTAGACATTTGAATCATTTTATATTATATTTAATAGGCTTAAAACTAAGTAAAAAATATGGAACACAATTATTTAAAATCAGATTTAATTAAAGTTATTGTTTTATTCTCTATCTTTTTTATTTGCTTACTCGCCTTATTAATTTGGGATCACCAAGCAAATATACTAGGTCAAATAGCTGATAAGTGGTTATAATAATATTTTGCGACACTTAATTTAAGCTAACCTTAGTAAAATAATAGAAAATAGGACATATTTTGTTCCTCATAGAACAAAAGGCCCCGGTAGTTCAACGGATAGAACGTTGGCCTCCTAAGCCGGAAATTCAGGTTCGACTCCTGATCGGGGCACCATATATTTACCTAATATTAGGTAAATTATTGACTTTTTAAAATATTTAAGATATACTTGTTAAATCATTTTAGGGCCCGTAGCTCAGTTGGTTAGAGCGCCTGCATGGCATGCAGGAGGTCGCCGGTTCGATTCCAGTCGGGTCCACCATATTTGATTTGCATCAGAATTGACCTCGCCCGTGCCAAAGGGCGCGAAATAAGCTTGGTTTAACCCAGGACGATTTAGTGAGAAAGTCTGGAGTGAAGCATACTACCCTTACCAAAATTGAGAGTAACGTGGTTGTCAAGCCAAGCGTCCAAACGGTCGCAAAAATTGCTAAAGCGTTAGGCATTCCAATGGAAAATTTGGTTAAATAATTTAAATACTATGAGCAAAAAATATCTTTTAGGAATTATCGGTACACTGTTGATTATCGGCGTAGGAGTTTTTTCAGTATGGTTTTTGAATCCTGACCGAAAAATGAAAGAAGAAATACGGGATACGGTCGCTGAGCAGGAAATCATGAAAGTGCAAGCAACTGAAGCCCTAAAATCTGTCGTGGATGTTGCTAACGAACTATCCGGCATTACATCCGGCGCGGTCTTTAATTTTGAAGTTGATGATCTGGATGGAAGATCGGCAAATTTCGGCATCGTGCGGTATGTTGACGAAGTAAAAGGAGAGCGGATTGTGGAAGAACACATGGTTACATTTAGAGAAATTTCCCAGTCAATTATACCTAAAAGTAATTTCGCAGAGGTTGATAGGGACACGAATAGAGTCATTTCCATGTATCGACCCGTGCCAAATTTTGCGGTAAGCGGTAATGCGCTTCCCGTAGAGAAGCTTGAAACGATAGCGCGGCAATTCGTGGAGAGAGTGTATCCAGAATTTGCAAACGGAAGCAGGCTTGAATTTGACCCGGGAAGCAAGAATGCGCCAGCCAAAGCGACAAATTACTTCTATCGCTGGAACGATAAACAATATGCTGTCCCCGACGGATTAGACATGGATATACCGCCGTTCATACAGGTCGGCATAAATGCGCGCGGATTTATTTTCAGCTATAACAACACCGTCCAGCTTTATCGCAATTTGCCCAAAGAAGCCCTGCGAGCTTTATGCGGATACGTAGAGATGCCGAAAACTGATGATTCATCGCTTGATCCAGAAAAAGGTGAAGTGATAATTTGGTTTGGCGAATACGAGCCGTTCCAAAATCGCTATCTTGCATTGCCCTATGAACCCGAAACAGATTTTGAGGGATGTTCGGAGTCGGCAAAAGCATATTTGAGACATTTGCCAACCGGTCAAGAAAAAAACTAGCATGATGAAAAGATTTATTCTTACCGCAACAATTCTTTATCTTTCATTCGGATTTGTATTCGCGGTATATGCTTACTCGCAAGATATACGGACATTCAAGTGCGGTGATGTTACCATACATCACACTTATAACTTCACAACAGGGACTGGGTCGTTTGCAAACCCAGACCCTGAGCGGTGTGTTCGTGTAGGTTTTGAATTAAGCTCAATTGCGACTATTCCATTTTTTACAGCGTTCGGTGTTCCAATACTTATCGCGAGGAGCATAGCCGGCAATAACTAACCATGACAAAACCAAACAAAATTATTATCGGGGTTCTCGGCGTAGTTGTTGTCATTGGCTTTACGTTGGGTGTTTTCGACTTCATGAAGGGCCTACAACAAACAGAAAACAAAACTTCATTGAAGTTACCAGATGTTGGGACAAGCATTCCTGCTGGCTGGTATGAGCATCGGATAAATGACACGCACATCATTTTAACCAAAGAAAAAATACTACCTGATATTGGTGCAACCGAAGGATATGCGTATGGCGAGCAGATTAACATCAGTGTTTTGCCGCTGAGTCTCTCGCCAGAAAAATGGGTAGCACAGAAAACACATATTGATTTAGACGATGTGCTTGTACGGGAAGCGGCGTGGAGTATCGTTGATAACGGCGACAACATTATTGACGACGGCGACATAAAATTTTTGCGAATAGAACACAAAACGCCTGCCGGCTCGGCACTCTCTTATTATGTTTTTGAGGACGAACGCATAAAAGTATTTTCTCTCTATCCACTTGAAACACAAAGTGTGGAACGCTTAGACATACTTGAGTCGGTTATGCGCGCCTATACCCGCATTGGCGACAATGAGCGTATTCGCATTGATGGAGCAATTACTAATATCGGTGGTAGTTGGGCGCAGTATCGCAACGAGAAACTGGGTATTGCGTTTGAATATCCGTCTGTTATCAACGGCGAACATATTTTTGTATCTGAATTTGATTATTCCGAAAGAGATGGGGTGTTAGCCGATGGAGGCGTTGGATTTTATCCTGACATTCGATACGGTCTTATCAATATTTCTGTTCAGCATCCCCCGTTTACAACATTGGAAGAATGGTTTGCGTGGCGGGAGGAGCAAGTTGGATATTCTATATATACGGAAGGAGAAACAATCATTGACGGAGAGCGGGCGCTTATCACGCATACGCCGCAAGAGGCCGGTGCGCCCCTGCACCCCCAAGACAATAGATGGAGGACAACAGTCTTTTTTAAGAATGGTATCCTGTACAAAATATTTACGCGCGCCGTACCATATGAAGAAGTGAAACGAATTTGGGAGAGTTTTGAAGTGCTTAATTGACGATGAAAATCTATATCGTCGGTCATCTCAATATTTATGAAAAAATCAAACAAAATACTTGCCGTTTTAGGAATAATTTTATTTATTGGTATCGTAATTCCAAAATTAACAGTGCGAGATAATGTTTCGCTTACGGCCGAAGAAAAAAGTTGCTTACGGGTGAGCATACAACAACAATTTGACCACCCTCTTCAACGAATCGCGCTTTGGCTCGGGAAGAGCGCGGTTATGTACAAACAAGGGGACGGAGTAATAAAATCAAGCACGCTTATCGTAAAATCCTATACGATTTTCCGCATTCCATTGCCCGCCACGAGATTTTTTAATCGCTTCACATCACACATAATTTGTGATTGGGCTTCGGAAAAAACGAACGGTGTTTTTTTGGAAGTGGTTGAATTTACGGAAAGTATGCAGAATTTCGTGATAGAAAATTTCGGACATCCCATCGGCAGCGGTTTTACCGCGCCGATGTACTTGCGAGCGTTCCCCGGCCTTATGGAAACTGATTTTGACGGAGTGGAAACAGCCGAAGGTAAATATGAATATTCGGACAGCAAACTTGCTTTTATCAAGACGCCAACGGGGAGATATAGTACTTTTGATGAGGCAATTTTAGAGAAGGGGCACGAAACGTTGTTGAGTAATATTCGCGGTCGCCTCGGCTCAAAACTTTCGGTGGATGAAATAATAAAAGGAATTACCGCTCAAGGAATCGGTCGCATAAGTGGCACAATACTTCTTGGACAAGGATGTCCGCAGGGGGATGGCGCGCCGGACGATATGATCCGTACCCCATAAAGTGGACACGGAGAAATCTAAAACCAAGTGTTTTCTT
>CAYPUP010000178.1:0-5333 GCA_964413795.1 uncultured Ignavibacteriales bacterium | reverse complement strand
ATCGGAAAGAGCATTGGCTGCTGCAATCTGGCCAAACTGATACGGATCATCAACAATAGGCGGGAAAAAATCTAGCGTCTGTACCAGAGCTATATCTTCGCTGATTCGAAATACTCCGGCATCATCGGCCTTATTAAATCCAACCAATAAATCAGGATGATTCGATTTAGGGAAATTTTTCAATGCTTCCGCCAAAACCTTTGGCGCCAATTTGGAAGCTCAACCGGCACAACTTACTTCGGCAGTAAGCTTGATAGTAGCCTCTTTGCGTTTATCATCCATAGATTGACTTAATAGTAGTATTGTTTGTCGAAATCAACAGCATCCCCTTTCATTAAACCGGATAATAGTAATTTATCAGGTTATCCATTTATAATATTACAACGCCATAAAGTCAACAAGGCATCTATTAATCATTTCATTTTATAAATTGTCATAACAGTAGTTAAAGTTGACGCCAAAGAAATTCTGACACATAATTTGGTTATGATAGGCGACTCAAAAAAACTTCTGGCCGCAGGTGCATTCACAATTATCCTGATATTAATTGTAAATATTGCCTGGTGGTTGTTTTACAGCAGAACCGAACAGATTCTGGACAATCAGCTTAGCAGGCGATTAATATCGGTCGCCAAAACTGCGGTTCTTACCATTCAACCTGAAAGGATAGACAGCCTGATAGCCGGTGATTTTGAAGCATTTGCCGATATTTACTCGACTCTGGATCGCATCAGAATCAATGACTCACTAAGTGAAGTTTTTATTCTAGATGCAAATTATAACTATATTCTGACAACCCTTCTGGAAAACGACAGTACTTATTTTCTTAGCAGCCTTAACGGACTTTATATCGATTCACTATTTTTCGGAGCAACCGACAAGACGATTACCTCAGCTACATATCAGACCGGGGAAATCTATCTGAAATCCGCTTTTGCACCTGTTTTTAATAGTGAGGGTTTAGTAACATTAGTCCTCGGTGTTGAAGCAAATGTAGATTATTTTGATTCTCTGGCCGATTTTAAACATAATCTTTTTTATGCTTCTCTCCTCTCATTACTGGGAGGACTTATTTTGGGAATTATATTTATTATTGTTCAACGCCGGATCAATCGTCTTCAGCGTCATCTTTTCCTGAATGAAACTCAAACCTACCTGGGACGGATGGTTTCAATCGTCTCCCACGAAATTAAAAACCCTCTCATGATTATAAGAGCCTCGGCAGAAAGACTTCGCAAAAGAGAAAACAGCATTGAGAGCAATTTTATTGTTGAAGAGACCGATCGTTTGAATGGAATAGTATCCGGTTATCTTAAATTCGCCCAATCCGGGAGAAGCGATGGAGCCACTCTGATTACATCAGGTTCATCGGAAGTTATAAATATATCTGACATGATCACAAATATTAAAAAACATTTACAGGAAAATTTTCCAAATGATATTTTAAATTGGATTGAATCTGAAATACCTCAGGATATTTCATTTACAACTGATAAAGGAGCACTCAGACAGGTTCTTCTGAATTTAATTATCAACAGCGTCGAAGCTTGCAAAAGTGCCGGTAAAGAGATAAAAATTGGTTTGGAAGCAGATCAAAATAATGACAAAATAATGATTAGAATAATTGATTATGGCCCCGGTATTCCCAAAGCAGTCTTAAAGCATATTTTTGAGCCATTCAACTCCACCAAAACGTCCGGGACCGGATTAGGATTATATCTTTGTAAAAAAATTATAGAAGAAATGAACGGAAAAATAGTAATAAAATCCCAATCGGGAGAAAAAACTGTGGTAGCTATAACCCTGCCCAAAAACCGATAGAATAAATATGGCTAATATATTAGTTGTCGATGACGAACCCAAGATGACCTCCCTGATATGTGGAGAGCTCGAAGATCACAGCCACCAGGTGACTACAACAGTCAATCCAGCTAAAGCTCTGGAATTGATCCAGAATCACTCCTATGATATTGTTATTACCGATCTATCCATGCCTGAAATTTCCGGAATGAAAGTTCTTGATAAGGCCCTCGAAAAAGAAAACACAGCGGTGATTATGATGACCGCTTTTGGAAGTATAGAGAATGCTGTTGAAGCTATGAAAAAAGGAGCTTCGGACTATCTTCTAAAACCATTCTCATTAGAAGAATTAATTTTATTAGTAGATGGAATATTAAAAAAGCAACAAACGGAATTCCTCTCGAAACATTATCAACAAGAGATAAGTAAACATACAGGTTCTACTTATATAGGAGACTCTCCTGTTGCTGAAAAAGTAAAACAACTGATTACCAAAGTAGCCCCCAGTGATGCTACTGTCCTGCTGACGGGGCGATCAGGAACCGGCAAGGAAGTAGCAGCCCGGATGCTTCATAATCTCTCTATGAGATCAGATAAGCCTTTTATTGCCGTAAACTGTTCGGCTCTGACCGAATCTCTCCTCGAATCCGAGATATTTGGCCATGAAAAGGGTTCATTTACAGGAGCTGTAGCCCAAAAAAGAGGCCGGTTTGAACTGGCTAATACCGGCACAATATTTCTGGATGAAATCGGTGAAATGTCAACCGGATTACAATCCAAACTACTGCGAGTCCTTGAAGAAAAAACATTTGTTAGGGTTGGCGGAGTTGATAATATAGCCATTGATGTCCGAGTAATAGCTGCTACAAACCGGGACCTAAAAACAGAGTTAGAAAAAGGTAATTTCAGAGAAGATCTATATTTCCGATTAAACGTCTTCCCCATTGAAATGCCAAACCTGTCGGAGCGTAAAAATGATTTGAAAAAATTAGCTGAATTTTTTCTTAGATCCAATAACTACCCTGATCAGAAATTGTCTTCAGATGTCCTGAATCTCTTACAGCAGTATGACTGGCCGGGAAATGTCAGAGAACTTCGCAATGTTCTGGAGAGAGCTATGATTTTAGCTGGAGGTGAGATTCTGACTGTTAATGATTTTTCTCTTGATGTCGAAGACAAGCCTCTGGAAGATAATCTTGTTAATCAGTCAGGATTGGAAAATACCGAGAAAAAAATGATATTTGATGCCCTTGAGAAAACTAATGGTAACAAAACAGAAGCAGCCAAACTGTTAAAGATTACAAGACGTCGTCTTTATAGTCGAATGAAAATTCATAATATTAAATAAGAACGAGTGAAATGGTTCAACAAGATGTACCCGGTGGTACAAATATAGGTTCAGGAAAGACTGGCAGTATGCTTAAAGCATTATATAACATTGAATTAACAGGCAACACCTGTATTGGCACAATCTTTGTTAATAATAACTCCAGAATAAATATGGAGTGAAATTATGAAAAAATTAGTTATAAGTTTGTTTCTCTTTTTAATGATCGCTGTTCCCCAATACAACGTTTTTTCGCAGCAAGGGGATCTGGCTGATAAACTGGAAACAGAATTGGCGCGTACAGATGAAATTATTGAACGGGCTAATGAGATCGTTCAGACTTCAAATTCTTCAACCGCCAGATTAGCATTGGAGTATGCAATTAAATTACAGAATAATTCCAAAGGAGAATTTCGTATGGGCCAGGGGCACTATAAAAATTCTCTTGAACTTACTATTCGAGCCAGAGTACGTGCTCAGGAAGCTATAAACGCTGCAAGACATACTTCTCAAAGTGAATCGGTGACTTTGCGAAAACTTGAAAAAGCCGAGGAACTTCTGGATCGGGTTAATCAAGCTTTAACCGAAAATCCTGACAACTCTGTTGCCGGAGTTTACAGGTCTGCCCGCGATAACTTGGATAAAGCCTGGGAACTTTATCGTTCAAACCAGATGCAGGGATCTCTCAAACTGGCTGATCAGGTCGAACGAACTCTTCTGAAACTAATTAAAATGGCCAATCAGCTTAATAATGATGCCAAAAACTATGACCACCGTTCAGAAATTCTCAGAGAGGCACTTGAACGGGCAGCTGAATTAACTAATGAGTGTGATTCAGAGAATGCTTTAAGGTTACTCGAACAGGCTCGTGAAAAATATCGAAATGCTGAATCAATGGCTTCTGAAACAAAATATCAAGCTGCTCTTAAAAACCTCCAATTAGCCCGGGAATTTACGTCCAGAGCAACATCCCTTTGCCAGAATACAGAAGCTTTGGAAAGACGATACCAGCATCTTAAAGAACAGACCGACCAGTTAGCTGAACAGATTGGCCGCGGCCGTGAATCAGCAAATAACCTCTTGAACCAGATAAGAAAACAATTGGAATTAACCAGACAGAACCTGGATGAAAACAACTCCGAATCTGCTACCGCCGCTATTAAAGCAGCCCAGCTTTCATATGACCAGCTTAAAAGAACTCTCGAAAACTCAAATCCTTAATTAACCGGAAAGGTGTTTTATTGCGTTCGCGGGGAATAATTATTGCATTTTTTCTGGTTACTTTTCTGGTAATGTATCCTCATCCAGCAGCAGCCGGATTTAATTTTGGAGCCGGATTAGGTTATGACTTTCTGTCCCAAAGATACTTCCTGGAGGATCTTCAATTTATAGATTCTGATTCTATCCTGGTTGATTGGGAGTTGAGATCAACCTACCTTGATGACCTCAAGGGGTTGTTTACTTTTGAATTTAATTCATCTGATAATAAAATCAAAATCCACTCTTCTTATGAGCAGACGGCTGATTTCCTACGGTTAAAAATATCTCCGGATTTTAGATTAAGACCGGGAAATGGTAGACTTGATTTTTATGCGGATTTTGAATGGCGCAATGGCTGGGAGGATCCATCCGAATTCGGCAACAGTTATCTCTTTGGCTCAATCAGGTCAAAATTAAAGACCCCTTTAGGAAAATCATATTCAAGCCTCTTTCAACTCAAAGCTGAAAAAGTTCAATTTCAATCTGAATCTGAAAGTAGTTTTGATTACTTTCGACTTTCAGGATATGGAGGGATTGAAAAGTCATTTGACAATTTTTCTTTTATGGATTTGAAATTTTTCTTCTCATATCGAAAAGTATCGGATTCGACAATTTTGAATTACAAATCATTCGGAATTGAAGGATCCTTTTTCGGAACCCTGCCTGTCGGTAATTTTGACCTTATAACACGTTGGGAAACAAAAGATTACAACAAACCCGACAATCAGAACGACTACCTCAGGGGCGAGTTTTCCGCTCGTAACAAATTGAATATAAACAACTTATGGATATCAAGACAGGAAGTTGATTTTGAAATTATGAACTACGACGGTCAGGATCTAATCAGTGATGATTATTATCGTTTTAATTTACTTCTCCAGGCTGGGTTGGATTGGGTTAGTTACAGCCTTACCGCCGGCCCCGAAATTGAAATATTGAAAGAGGA
>CAYPUP010000177.1:0-5357 GCA_964413795.1 uncultured Ignavibacteriales bacterium | reverse complement strand
TAAAGATCCGATCCTCTTTGCAATGGCTAATCCTGACCCGGAAATCACTTATCCCGAAGCAATCGCCGCGAGAAAAGATGTTATCATAGCTACCGGCCGGAGCGATTATCCTAACCAAGTCAACAACGTTCTTGGTTTCCCATTTATATTCCGCGGTGCCCTGGATGTCGCTGCTACTGCCATAAACGAAGAGATGAAAAAAGCGGCGGTAAAAGCTCTGGCAAATCTTGCCAAAGAGGATGTCCCTGAAGCGGTTGCTGAAGCTTATGGAGTGGAATCATTTAAATTCGGTAGGGAATATCTGATTCCGAAGCCCTTTGATCCTCGCATTCTGATCTGGGAATCATCAGCCGTAGCTCAAGCGGCGATGGATACCGGTGTCGCTCAGAATCCAGTCGATATCGAAGAATACAAAGAAGAGCTTAAAGCTCGTTTGGGGCATGGCCGGACTGTAATGCGCGGAGTTAATGAAAAAGCCCGGCGTGAACCTAAAAAAGTTGTCTATCCTGAAGGTTATTCCACTCGAATTCTTCGGGCTGCTCATCAGGTAGCCGAAGAGGGTATTGCCAAACCTATCGTACTTGGAAATCCCGAAGATATCAAAGCTCTCGCAAAAGAACATGAAATTAAACTTAATGGAATCGATATCATAGATCCTTCCATTTCTCCTAAAAATGAATTGTACTCAGGCAAGTTTTTTGAAAGAAGAAAAAGAAAAGGTGTTACACTGGCTGGTGCTAAGCAGCTGATGAAAACCAACGGGACTTATTTTAGCTTGATGATGCTTGAGTGTGGTGATTGTGACGCTGTTCTTTCCGGTGTTACTACCGATTATCCTGATACTATTCGTCCAGCTCTCGAAGTTATCGATCTTAAAAAAGGGGTAACCCGGGTTTCTGGACTCTTCCTCATGTTACAAAATGACAAGTGCTATTTGTTTGCCGATACGACTGTCAATATCAATCCAACCAAAGAAGAACTTGTTGAAATTGCGGAAGCAGCTGTCAGAGTTTGTAAAGCTCTGAATATAGATCCTTATATTGCCATGCTCTCCTTCTCGAATTTCGGGTCAGCCAGATATCCTGAATCAATAAAAGTAGCCGAGGCTACTAAGATTCTTCGGGAAAAATACCCTGAACTTATTGTTGAGGGTGAAATTCAGGCTGATGCAGCGCTTATGCCGGAATTCATGGCCAAACATTATCCCTTCTCGCGCTTGAAACAGGCGGCCAATGTATTGATATTCCCGGATCTCAATTCCGGTAATATCGCCTACAAACTGGCCCAGAGGATGGGTGGTATGGAAGCTATTGGACCGATTTTGAACGGTCTTTCCAAACCGGTTCATGTTCTCCATAGAACTCTGACTGTGAGCGAGATTGTTGATATGACTGCTATAGCGGTTGTTGATGCATTAAGTAGATAAGATATTTTTACGGTTATTATTTTAGGGGCGCAGCATTCTGTGCCCCTTTTATTTATTTTTATTTATCAGCTTATATGTATACAAGACCTCTTTGTGCAAACTGGTTATTTAAGGAAGAACAGAAATTTGTATAAATAGAAGCGGCTATGATCCCTTTTTTGTTGCTTGATGTTATTTAAACATTTAAACTTATGCCGATATTGAAATGTAGTCAACATTGTTGCGTATATTGAATTAGAGTTTTGAAGGATTAATTTTGGGTTTGTTTGATATACTTTCAAATGACATAGGCATTGACCTCGGGACAGCTAATACACTGGTCTATGTTCGCAATCAGGGGATTGTTCTTAATGAACCATCGGTTGTGGCCATTGAAAAATCGACCGGCAAAGTATTAGCTATCGGTTCGGCTGCCAAAGAGATGATTGGCCGCACGCCCGGAAATATTGCCGCAATCCGTCCTCTTAAAGATGGTGTTATTACTGATTTTGAAAATTCCGAAAAGCTTATTGCTGATTTTATCCGCCGGGTTGTTAAGCATAAATATCTGATGAAACCCCGCGTTGTAATATGTGTTCCCTCCGGTATTACTGAAGTTGAAAAGAGGGCTGTCCGCGATTCAGCCGAAAATGCAGGAGCCCGCGAAGTTTACCTTTTACAAGAACCTATGGCCGCTGCAATTGGAGTTGGTCTACCGGTTGATCAACCGTCAGGAAGCATGATTATCGATATTGGCGGGGGAACTTCGGAAATCGCTGTTATTGCTCTTAATGGCATTGTCAATGATACCTCGATCAGAGTTGCCGGGGATGAACTTAATGAAGCCATCATTCAATTTTTGAAGAAAAACTATAATATGCTAATTGGTGAACTTACCGCCGAACATATTAAAATCGAAATCGGTTCTGCGTTCCAGATGGAAAAAGAACTCTCGATGGAAATCAAAGGCCGTGATCTTGTCGCCGGAGTTCCTAAAAATCTTAAGCTTTCATCAGTGCAAGTCCGCGAAGCCCTTTCAGAGACAATCGATATCATAGTCGAAGCTGTTCGTCAGGCGGTAGAACTTACTCCTCCGGAATTGCTTTCGGATATTCTGGAACGGGGTATTATATTAACCGGAGGCGGAGCCCTTTTAAGAGGGCTGGATAAATGTCTTCGCCAGGAGACAAATCTGCCGGTTATAGTCGCTGAAGATCCGCTGACCTGTGTTGTCCGGGGAACCGGAAAGGTTCTGGAGAATTTCTCGAACTACTCTAAGGTGTTGGAACGCAGCCGTAAAGACTGATTTATTTATTTCCATTATATTATTTTTTAATCTTATCATTAATCTTTTTCTGGATTTAACTGTCTTATTACCGGAAATTGAAAATAATGGCAAATGCAAACGATGAAACTCTTAATAAATTGGTTTCACAGGCCCAAAGTGGCAGCCGGGATGCATTCTCGGAATTGGTGAGAATACTTATGAATGATATAATGGCTTTGACATACAGGATGACTGGCGATAAGGAGACCGCCAAAGATCTGGCCCAGGAGACTTTTATAGCCGGTTGGGAGAAGATCAAAACTTACCGGGGTGAAGCCAGATTCAAAAACTGGCTGCTTAGAATTGCCACTAATAAAACCCTTAACTATTTTAAAAAAGCATCTACTACTTATGAAATCTCCGGTGATCCTGATACATCCATAATGGAATATTCCTCTGTTTCTGATTCCAATCCTGAGACCGAGCTAAAAAACAAACAGCTCAGGGAAGATGTCCTCAGATTTATGAACCAACTTCCACCTCAGCAGCGGATTGTTTTTGATCTCCGGTTTTACAAGCAGTTAAGCTTTGATGAAATTGCGAATGTAACCAAACGGGCCGTCGGAACGGTTAAAACAAGCTACCGCGAATCGATAAAAAAATTGCGCCTCTGGGCTGATGAAATGGGGTGGCAATCATGAATTGTGATAGATTCAAAGAAGAACTGTTTGATTATCTTGGATTTGATAATCTCCCTGAGACTCTTAGTGGCCATCTAAACGAGTGTGATGAATGCAGAAATTTCTGGATGGAACTGCAAAACTTAGGCGATCATCTTGGATCTGATGATACATTCTCTTTAAATAAATCTGTCTGTGACAGTTTTGTGTGGGAGGTCAATGCCCGAATCGACGAGCTTGAAATTGAACAAAAAGAAACACCGATAAAACTTATAAACTATCTGCTTCCCATTGCCGCATCTATAATAATCCTTTTAGGAATATCTTTATCAGGTGGATACTTCGGCAATAATGAAACTAATATTGTATATAATATCAGCGCTGACCTCAATATCCAATACGGGTATTTTCTTGAAGATGAAGAAGATGAGATGGAGGTCCAGTTTGTAGATGAATTATTAAATGATTACTCTGCCTCTGTTGTCAATGATCCCAGCGAGCAGCTTCTCGATGACCTGACGGACGAAGAGATGGAGTATTTAAAGGCAAATTTTAATGCAGGAGATATTTTGTTATGAAAGTAATATCACTACTGATAGTCATTATTTTATTCGCTCCCATGGCATATTCTCAGGATAACAACAGCGACCTAAACAAGTTTGATACCGCACGAGAACAATTCTTTGCTCAGATGGATGGCGGACCACCGCTCGATATGCCTTTTCCACCTGATGATCAAAAGTTTGATCAGTCAAGACAGAAATTTCTGGAGCAGCTTCGTATTCTGAAATTGTTGGAACTGCTCAATTTGGATGAAGATCATGACCTTGAATTCATGCAGCTGTATCGCAAGCACCGAAATGAAGTCAAAGAAAATGAAAATGAACATAATTTTAAAATGGCCGAATTATCTGAAGGTTTGAAAAATGAAAATATTACCGATGCAAATATCTTTCGTCTGACCGCTGAAGTTGAAAAAAATGCCGATGCGAGAGTTGTTCTTGAAAAATCATTTCTTAATGAATCAAAGAAGATTTTATCGGCAGAACAGTTTGGAAAATTAGTAGTATTCCAGGAGCGGTTTGAGCGGGAATTGTTGGAGCAAGTTCGTCAATTCAGAAATCAAGAAAGATTTAACCCCGGACAGGGACGAGGAA
Organism: uncultured Ignavibacteriales bacterium; assembly: GCA_964413795.1. Classification (GTDB taxonomy): domain Bacteria; phylum Zixibacteria; class MSB-5A5; order GN15; family FEB-12; genus DAOWMZ01. The sequence goes on along the minus strand of CAYPUP010000177.1, from coordinate 848 downwards.
TGGGTTTTGGGAAACAGAAAACATTAGATAGTGACAAATAAAGAAAAGGAGCAAACCATGAAAAAAGTAATTCTCTTCACAATGATTCTGAGCCTGATAGCCTCATTTGCCTATGCTCAGGGCGGAATTGGCGGACGTGGACCCGGTAATGGGCAATGTGATGGAACAGGACCAGGAATGAGACCCCGTCCCGACTGCAACATGCAGGGGATGGGTAATTTTGACCCACAGGGGAAAGGACACGATAATCGCGGTCCTCGCGAGGGAATGGTTCTCGGACTGGCTAAAGAACTCAGTTTAACCGATGCTCAGATTGATAAAATCAAAATGATTGTTACTAATCATCAATTGTCTATGGTTGATGCCCATGCTGATCTCCAGAAAGCTCAGATTCGTGTTGAAACATTGATGCGTGATGACAATGCTTCGGATGTTGAAGTAATGGATGCTATTGATAAAGTATCAATGGCTGAAGCTAAGATATCTAAGCTTAGATATACTCATCGGAATGAAATTCATAAAATACTCACTCAGGATCAGCAGGATAAATTAAAAGAACTTCGCCAGAACCGTTTTGAAGGAAGAAATAAATGGTTTGGCGATGACGACGACAATGATGATGATAACAATATCCATCGTCAATTCAGGGGTCGTCAATTCGGAAAATAACCTCCTCGTTTTAGTTAACGTGTTATCTGTTTTCTCCGCCGCCGCCCGGCAATGGGTGGCGGTATTTTTTTGTAGGGGCGAAGCATTCATTTAAATATAATTTAAAAATTATAATTTATAATTTATAATTTATAATTTATAATTTATTATTGAAAGAATGATTCGACCCTATAAAAAGT
>CAYPUP010000176.1:0-5377 GCA_964413795.1 uncultured Ignavibacteriales bacterium | reverse complement strand
TTAACGATAAAGATTTTACATTAAGATATTTAGAATTTGAAAATATTATTTTTAGCATGGTGGAAAAATAAGATGACGCTGGAATCTAAAAAACGCCTATATCTGATTATTGGAATTGCAGTTTCTGTTTTCCTGCTCTGGATTCTGTTCCGGAATATCAATTTTGTCGAATTGTGGGGGGCTCTCAAAGGAGCCAATTACTGGTGGCTGATACCCAATGTTATTATGATCGTTTTTACTATGTACCAGAGAGCTTATCGCTGGCGAGCGATGGTTGCCCCGATTACTTATATCCCTTTTTCAAAACTACTGGCATCAACTTGTATTGGTTTTATGGCTAATAATGTTCTCCCTCTCAGGTTGGGTGAATTTGTCAGGGCTTATTCCTTGGCATCGGGGAAAACCAAAATTTCCAAATCAGCTTCACTGGCGACAATTTTTGTCGAACGAATGGTTTTCGATTTAGTTGCTTTGCTTTTGATTTTTGGAGGAGTGCTCTATTTCTCTGATCTTACGATGGATCCTAGAATGCTGCAGGGATTAAACATAGCCATTATTATTGCTCTGGTGGGTATTACTTTGATTGTTATTCTTGCTTTAAAACCAGCTCAGGTCGGCCATCTACTTACTAAATACCTCTTTTTTATTCCACCGGCAGTTAAAGAGACTATTGAAAGTATTGTCATAAGGTTCTCTGAAGGCCTTAAATTTCTGACTAACATTCGAAGTGTAATTTCGGTCGGAATTCAGACCCTTCTGATATGGCTTCTTATGGGCTTCTCAAACATTTTTATTATTTATGCTTTTAATATCGATCTTCCCATAGATGCTCTTTATGTGATACTTGTTTTTGTCTCTATTTCAATTTTAGTGCCCTCCTCACCAGGATTTGTTGGCGTCTATCATGCCGGGGCGGTATGGGCTCTGAAAAGCTATGGAGTAGTCGCTGCCGAAGCCCTTTCTATTGCCATTGTTCTTCATGCTGTACAGTACATTGTCGTTACTCTTATGGGATTTTACTATCTCAAGAAAGAGCACCTCTCTTTAAAGAGACTTGAGGAAGAAGCTGCAGAAGGGGAAGCGGAAGGAAATTGATAATTTATCAAACCTGGTATTGAGATTATTTCATGTTCAGTCGACCCTTTAACAGATGGATAATTTGGATTCTCATTATTTCCATGGTAATGAGGCTTGGTTTTCTGATGTTCGGCGAGGTGCTGCCGGTTATGTGGGATGCCCGTAAATATGCAGCCGGGGGGATTGGTTTACTATCATATATATATCCATCATCTAAATTTGACATCTCCGATGAAAGCGAAGATCGCCGGCAATTCAAACAGTAATATGATAAAAAAATCCAGGGGGAGAAAATCGAATGGCTTTCTTATAAACCCCATACCCTGACCGAAGCTAAGGAAGAAATATATTTCAGCGGACCACTATACCCGACTGTTCTGGCCGCAATATTTTTGATTGCTCCGGCTAATGATTTTACCGTTGCCCGACTATTTGGAATATTTCTCGATTTACTCAGTAATTTATTGATCATGCTTATTGGTATTCGGTTAATTGGAAGAATGCCAGCCCTTATAGCCGGTTTGATGTATGCCATATATTTCCCATTCATCTTATCGTCATCAATGCTGTTATTAGAAACGTCCACCGGCTTCCTGATTCTTCTGGCAGTCTACTTATTGATAAGAGCTTCAGAAGATTATAAGCGAAAATATTTGATTTTAGCTGGAGCTGTTACGGGATTATTGCTTTTGAACAAACCTACTGCAATATTGATAATAATTCCCATAATGGCTGGTTTTTATTTTTATGTCAGATCAAAATGGCCGAACAAAATATTTATAAATCGAATTCTGTGGTATCTGGCTCCTTTTGGAATAATTACTGCAGTCTGGGTGACAATCACATCAATTCATTTTGGCCAGATAGCTATCAGAGATCCCAATTATTCTGATGCCAACCTTCGCCAGTCGACATCTATTATATTCGAGGGCTACGATCTTGATCTGGTCGAAAAGGATTTCTGGAACAGATCTATTAGCGGAGATATTCTAAATGACCCGATTGGGTATGCCGGATTGCTGATCAAAAAATTTGATCGCCTTTGGCGCCGGCCATATAATGATTTTAAGAGAGAATTTATAATTCCCTATAAAATTAACGAAAACTATCATCTGGTATTGGCCATATTTGGTTTGATGGGTCTCTTGTTATTGAGCCGGCTTGATTTTAAATTAGCCGCCTGGCTGCTATTTATAATCGGCTATTACACAGCCATCCATCTCGTCTTTCATTCTATTTCTCGTTATAATTTTAATGCTATGCCGATGGTAATATTAGCCGGTTCATATATGATAGCATTGATCTGGAACAGTTTTGTGGGTTGTTCTTCGAGATCAAAAATGATAATCTTATCATCACTTATACTTTTGATCTTATCAATTGCCTTTGGAGCTAATTGGATATTGTTTATATTTAACTCCGGGTTAAGCAAAATAGCTGTTATAATAATCACCCTTGTCAAAATTATTTTCTTCATGGCCGGTTTATGGCTTCTTGCTAACATGTTGAAATATGATAATCGTCCAGTTGGCAGAAATATTCTTGTTTTTGGCAGTACTCTTGTAATCGCCCTGGTGATTGCATCAAATACCCTTTCCAGAGATAATTGGGCAGAGTTCAAAACTCAAATTATAAGCCCTGGCGTACAAGCCGGAACAAAAATATACATTTCAGATCTGGCTAAAAAACAGGATGGCGATTCATGGGAAATAGTAATCGATCTGAATTCAGGGGCTGATAGAAAAAACAGCTTTAATGTAAAAGTGGGGGATGAGGAAGTAAAACTTGTAGGCGGGAAAGAACTCCTTTTGGATATGTTTTATCCCAAACCGACTTACTTCTACTATTCGGAGTATATCCCGATTGGAATCGAAGAATACCGCCAATATGCAATAATTCCAGCTCAAGAACATTTTATAAGGCAGATGTTAAATAAGAATGGTTATCTTGATATCTCAGTCTCCATAAATGATGACTTTAAAGAACCCAACAATTTTGTCAATCTTTGGGGGAGCTTATCAAATAATTCAGACTCCACTTTTATTCCGGGCATCAGATTTGTCTCTATCGAACGTTTTGTACACCAGAATGACCCCCGGATCAGATACCCGGTAAAATTTGCTTCGGATTCTGCATTTTCGTATTATATTAACCCCAGTGGTAATATAAACGTAAACGATCTTTCGCTATCTCCCGGAATGCAAACCGGGCGGTATAACATTTTTCTGATTCTGTTTAAAAAAGATGGCGATTTTATTGTTTATTGATTCTATAAAAGTAAGTGAGAATTTATGAATATTGGTTTGATAGGCATAGGTTATTGGGGACCGAATCTGGTCAGAAATTTTTCAGCACTCGATGATGTAAAAATAACAGCTGTTTGTGATTTACGGCCGGAACGACTCGAAGCAATCAGAAAGCATTTTCCTGCTATAAAAATATTCACTACTGATGCTAAGGAGATTATTAACTCTCCCGATGTTGATGCCATTGCTGTTGTCACTCCAGTTTCAACCCACTTTCCCATTGGCATGGATGTCCTGGCCAGTGGAAAGCATCTCTTTATCGAAAAGCCCTTTACGGCCACCGTGGAACAGGCAGAAAGAATGATCGAATTAGCTGAACAGAAGAACTTACGGATAATGGTTGATCATACTTTTCTCTATACCGGTGCGGTCGAAACGATGAAAAAATACATCGATAACGGCGAACTGGGCGCACTTTATTATTTTGATTCGGTCAGGGTAAATCTGGGGTTGTTTCAGCATGATGTCAATGTTATCTGGGATCTGGCGCCGCATGATGTTTCTATAATGGATTATCTTCTGGATCGAACCCCACGGGCTATCGCGGCTACCGGGGTCTCTCATATAGATTCCGGTGTCGAGAATATTGCCTATATCTCAACCTATTATGATAACAATCTTCTCGGGCATATTCATGTCAACTGGCTGGCTCCGGTAAAAGTCCGTAAAACATTAGTATCGGGATCAAAAAAGATGATGATCTATGACGACATGGAACCTCATGAAAAAATTAAAATCTATGATAACGGGGTAGAGATAACCGAGGACAAGGATCAAATTTATAATGTGCTGATTCAGTATCGTACCGGAGATATGGTCTCGCCCAAAGTTGATCTCACCGAAGCTCTTAAAAAAGCAACCCAAGAATTTTATAATGCTATAAATGAAAACCGCAACCCACGAACCGATGGCTACGCCGGTTTAAGAGTTGTCAGAATTCTTGAAGCAGCTAACAAGTCTATCCGTGCCAACGGAAAGGTAATTGAGATAAAATAATATGGTTCCTAAAAAATATTTCATCCATGAGACTGCCATAGTTGATACTCCTTTTATCGGTGATAATAGCCGAATTTGGGCCTTCTGTAATTTGCAAAAAGGGGTTGTTCTCGGCAGTAGCTGCAATATCTGTGATCATTGCTTTATAGAGAGTAATGTAACATTGGGTAATAATGTTACGGTTAAAAACGGCGTTTCTCTCTGGGATGGGGTAACAATCGAAGATGATGTCTTTATTGGCCCCCATGCTGTTTTTACTAACGATATCAGACCGAGAAGCAAAGTCTATCATCAGGAAGTGGATAAAACCCTGATTAAGCAGGGAGCTTCTATTGGTGCTGGCGCAGTTGTTGTAGCCGGGCATACAATAGGCCGGTATGCATTTATTGGCGCTGGGGCGGTTGTCACAAAAAATGTACCTGACTTTACTATCTGGTATGGCAATCCGGCAAAAATGCAGGGTTATATTTGTAAGTGCTCTAAACAATTAACATTTAAAAAAGAAATTATAAAAGTGGCAAAAGGTGCCTGCTCCTGTGGATGTGAGTATGAGCTGTTGGACGGAATAGTAATTTGTAAATCATGACAAATGATAAACAAAATCTCAAAGTTCTGGTTGTTGTTCTTACCTACAACGAAGGTGAAAAACTAAAGCATCTGATCTCTCGATTCCCGGACAAGCGAGATTATCAATTACTTTTTGTCGACGATGGCTCCACTGATAACACGACTCAATTTTTGTCAAACCTTGGTTTTACCGTCATTAAACATCAGGATAATCTGGGGGTAGGGGCAGGGATTCGAACCGCTGTCGGATATTGTCGGGAAAATGGCTTTGATACAATTGTTGTTATGGCTGGAAACGGAAAGATGCTCCCGGAAGAGATCCCCAGACTAATCGAGCCAATCAAATTGAATCAGGCTGATTATATACAAGGATCACGTTATATTCATGGAGGCGAGAGTCCCAATTTACCACTGTTCCGTCATCTGGCTAT
>CAYPUP010000175.1:0-5382 GCA_964413795.1 uncultured Ignavibacteriales bacterium | reverse complement strand
GGGAAAGAGCTGATTCCAACCGATACGGTTACATTGAGTTGGCCGTGTTTGCCGGCATCAACAGATGTCTTCTCTACCTGTCCCCTGATTCTGTTTCCGATAACAATCGCCTCATTTTGAGGAGTCTGCGGTAAAATAACAACAAATTCCTCGCCACCGTAACGAACAAATATATCTACATCTCTTATACAAGACTGAATAACTTTAGCCAGGCTCCGCAATACAATATTACCAACCTCGTGGCCGTATGAATCATTAAATTTCTTAAACCAATCAATATCAACCATAATCAACGATAAGGGTAGCGAATACCGGCTGGCGCGGCGCTTTTCTTCCTGAAGCTTGCGGATGAAATAGCGGTAATTGTAAGCTCCGGTTAAATCGTCTATGATACTGAGCTCTTTGGTTTGTTTATGCAGCTCGGCATTTTCCAAAGTCATGGCTGCCGAACGGGCAACAGTTGAGAGAGTTTGAAGATCGCGGTCACTAAACAGGTTAGGCATTTCAGATTCGACAATTAGCACTCCGTTAATCCGTCCATGAGAGTTCATCGGGACCATCATGGCTGATTTGGTATTTTCGCTGAGAGGGATAAAGTCTTCCCGATTGGTCGTATCTTTTATTCTGATAGGCTCATCCAGTTCGCAAACCTGTTTTACAAGGGGGAAAAGCTTTATATTGAGAGCTAAAAGCTGATAGTTGTTTTTTCTTGAAATTAGACGAGCGCGATATACGTAGTGGTCGCTATTATCCCTGAAGACAATCGCTCCATTAGTATAACCAAGAACAGAATTAATAATTCTCATAATAGCTTTGATAACATCATCAGGCTGAAGAATGGTAGCCATATTACGGATATTTTCGTAAATAATCTCCATCTGGCCCTGATATTTCTCCAGTTCTGAAGTTCTCATATTCAGGGTGTCAAACAGTTTTAGCATGCGCCTTTCCGATTTTCGCATGTAGTCAGATCCATAAGAAATGGCCAGGTAAAAAACCACAAACAGTCCAACTATGTAGGTGATATCAAAAACTGAGTCCAGATTCAGGTTGTCTTTTACAGCTAAAAGATAAGCAAAAATTATTGCTCCCGTGACAGCAATTGCAAACCAGAAACGAAGCAGATAGGCTGCTACGGAAATTGTCAGCAGGAAAAGAGTATAGTACGGAGAACTAATACCCCCGGTATATAAAATAATCAGGGGGATAACAATAATATCATAAATTATCGATGAAAGATAAGCCAGTTTGATATCAAATTTTTCGCTTATTGCTCGGTAGAAAACTAAAAGATGGATGAGGTAGGTACCCATCATGATATAGATTAGGCTGGGATCAGTGATATAAAGGCTTTTATCAAAAATATACCAGATTAATGAGAGTAAAATGCCGATTCTTGAGACCAGATAAATAGCGTCAAGCCGGGGAAGAAGCGTTTTATTTCGATCAAGATATAGTTTCATAGACATAACATACCGTTATCAAATATTATCGGCTTTAGGGGTGTAATGTTTATGAAACCAAATAATTTAGGAAGAAATTATAGAACTTTGGCGGTGATAAGTTTTTAGCATTTTATATATCGACAGGACTAAAACTCCAACAGCAAGAGCAAGCATCAAAATATCAGTTGCCGCCAGAATAATATTACCGGAGGGGAGATATTTATTTACAAGATAATAGCTTAAAGAAGCAATTGTGGTTACTATCATAGCTGCCGCCGGAATCAGTGTAAACCAGGAAGGTTTTCCAGCTTGATGGAGCCAAGCCGTTATGGCAATTAAAGTTAAAGCAGCGAGAAGCTGATTGGTGGAGCCAAAAAGAGGCCAGATAAGCTTATAACTATTTGTCAGGGCGATAGCTAACATAAATATGACTGACAATCCGGAATTAAACCAGAATTTCATTATAATTGCAGGTGGATTTTTAAATATTGTCTTCCAGAATTCTTCGAGCAGGTATCGGTTCAACCTGACAGCTGAATCAAGAGTAGTAATCAGAAAACCCTCAACAGTCAATATCCCAAAAACCGTAGCTGCTGCAACCGGTATACCCAATGATTGATTTAACAAATGTCCCATTGATAAAGCAAAGGCGAGAATAGGATTACCGCTCCCAGTATCGGGCCAGGTTATACTAAGATATTCACTATATTTTAAACATGATCCGATTGTCACAATGACCAATACCGCCAGCACTCCTTCAAGCAGCATTCCTCCATAACCAATAGGGCGAGCCTGAGATTCTTTGGCTAATTGTTTTGATGATGTTCCCCCTGATACAAGGGCATGAAAACCTGAAATTGCACCGCAGGCAATAGTGATAAATAAAAAGGGCCAGATCGGCCCCAATTTTTCCGCGCCGACATCAAGGCTGGTAAGGGGTGCAATTATTGTTAAACCGTTAAATCCGGCAATAAGCACACCAAGAACCATAGCTATCATGCCGAGATAGAGAATTTGCACATTAACAAAATCCCTAGGCTGCAAAATAAACCAGACCGGAGCTCCGCAGGCAAAAAAGGTATAAACAGCAATCAGCCACATCCAGATATTTGGCGAAATAGAGAGAGGAATAATAAAGCCCACGTAAATTGAAATAGTTCCAATGGAAAAAGCCAGTAAATAAGCCAGCCAGGTTTTAATCTGTTTTTTGATTATGAGAAATCCAAGAAATGGAGCAAGGAGCGTAATTATAATAACTGATGTAGAAGCAATGCCGCCGATTATTCCCATCGGTTGGCCATCGACAATTGTTGTCCTGAGCAGGGTTTGATCAGAAGCAAGCTCCAGCTTATCCAGGGGCCAGAGAGAAGTCAGAGAGATAGCAGTCAGGGAGAGAAAAGCTGATGTTACCAAAACGATCAGAACCATAGTAAAAATAATGAAGAGCAAAAAACCGGTTGGGCCGAGGGTCTTTTTGGCAATTTCTGCCATAGAGCATCCCCGCTCACGAATCGAGGCAAATAGGGCGGTAAAATCATGAACAGCTCCAAAAAAAATAGCCCCAAGCACCACCCATAACCAGGCTGGGCCGATGCCGTATAAAATTCCAAGAGCCGGACCGACAATAGGACCGGCGCCGGCAATTGTTGAAAAATGATGAGCAAATAATACCGAGGGACGAGTAGGAATAAAATCCTTACCGTCGTTGATTTCTTCTGCCGGAGTTGGACGCAGGGGCTGTAGGCCAATTGCCCGGGCGATATATCGGCTGTAGAAGCGATAGGCGAGATAAAAGCAAATCAAAGCTGTTAGGAAATATACAAGTACATTCATAGTTTACCTTCATTATAAAGATTAAACTAAAAATCTCATCTGTAAACAATAAAAATAGGATTATTTTTTTGTAGATTTGTTAATTATATTCCCTGATGATACAGAAACATCATCGCTGGAAATACGTAAATAGATATTAAAGAAGGGAATTGTGTTGTGAAAATATTTAAAAATATTTCTCCATTAGCAATTAGTGCTATTTTAATTCTATTTATTTCTTTTTTTACAACTACGGTACTTAGTTCCACATTTGAGTCCGAAGATCGTATCAAGATATCCAATCTACACTGTATTACCGAGGATTTTTACGGCTTTGCCGGAGATATAACTGTCGATGGCCAGATTGATGGTGAATTAACAACCTTTTGTAACAAGATGAAATTGAATGGCGAGGTTACTGGGACAGTCTCATCATTTAGTAATGATTTTACACATACCGGTAATGTCCATCGAAGTTTGCGTTCGTTTTCGTACTCTGCGGAAGTTTCCGGCTATGTCGGGCGATCCCTTCTTATGGCCGGCTATACCGTTATTGTTAACGAAGGTGCAGTGATAGAACAGGATGCCCAGTTATTCGGATCGCATATTGTTATGAATGGGAATATTAATGGCCGTGGTTCATATTTTTCCGGTGATACTATCAAAATTGGCGGAATTATAGAGGGTGATCTGAAAGTTAAAGGAAAGAAAATTTATATTTATCCCACAGCCGTTATAACCGGCAATCTGGAATATGAAACAAAAGATTCCGCTGATTTGGAAATATCCGAGGGGGCAATGATCTCAGGTGAGCTTATCTGGAAAGAGGCCGAAGGATCTGCTGATAAGGATTCCGAAGGCGGAATGTTAACAGCGATAGTTGTACCGATATCAAAATTCTTTGCCGCTTTTTTATTCGGAGTTATTGTTATTTCATTATTTAACCGCTATGCCAAAGAGTCTTTTAATATGCTTCACAAACAATTTACGATTTCGCTGGCTACCGGTTTTCTTTCTGTATTTATTTTTGTTTTCAGCGTTTTGATTTTCCTGTTTTCGATAATTTTTATGATCATTGGTTTAGTGGTTATTTCAACTGACATGGCTGTTGTTGGTGCAATTACGCTAATTATGTCAATTCTACTTTTACCCATCAGCAGTTTCCTGACAGTCTGTGGTGGGATTATTTTCTATGCCGGTAAAATTGTGGCCGGTCTGCTGGCCGGGTATTTTATATTCAGGCTTGTCAAACCGATTCCGGCTGAACCGAAGAAATTACATCTTTTTGTCGGTTTGCTGGTTTTATCGCTGCTTTTTGCAATACCTTATCATATTGGCACCTTGATTTACCTGTTTATTACAATAGTCGGCGGCGGAGCGATTGTTTTAAGCGTAAGGCAATGCCATAAATTGACCGGTCAATTGGCTAAACAGTTGGAAGAGAAGTCTGATCCAAGCAGTTGATCAATATCCGCTGGAGTATCCTCTTTTGCGCGGATCAGAAACTGGGGACATTAAGCCGTTATCTTCATTGATATAAATCAACTGTAAATCGCTGTAATGGTCACATTCTTTGATATTGTGGCCATAGCGTATAAGGGTTTGCAGGATATTTATGTCAAAGGAACTTTCTTCAAGATACAAAGTATCGGGCAGCCATTGATGATGAAAACGGGGATGAGCGACAGTTTCATACGGGGATAAGCCAAAGCGGGTAAAATTAATAATAGCCTGGGCAACAACGGTAATAATCCTGGAACCACCCGGTGCACCGAGAGCCAGATAGGGCTTTCCTTTTTTTAATACGAGAGTAGGGGACATGGAAGATAACATTCGTTTTCCAGGTTCAATTTTGTTGGCATCCCCTCCTACCAAACCGAAAATATTAGGAACACCTGGTTTTACGGAAAAATCATCCATCTCATTGTTTAAAAGAAAACCGGCCCCATTGACAACCAGCTTGCTTCCGAAAGAAGCATTAATTGTATAGGTTATTGAAACCATGTTGCCCTGATTATCACAGACTGAAAAATGAGTGGTTTCCTCAGATTCAGTCGGAACAATTCCGGGAAGAGTCAATTCTGAAAGTCGGGCATGTTCCGGATCAAAGAGGCTTCGTCTTTTT
>CAYPUP010000174.1:0-5423 GCA_964413795.1 uncultured Ignavibacteriales bacterium | reverse complement strand
TATCTCCCAATATTTTTTCTAATGAAAATAAATGGAAGGTGGAAATTGAACTTGATAAGCAAACTTATGTGTTGTATGAACCAATCTGGCTTGATGTTAATCTCTATAATAGAACTTCTGAAACTTTGAGAACGCAAGGTTTATCGGATCCTAACCAAAGTCAGTTTATCATAGAATTTAAGGACAGTATCGGGGGAACAGTTGAATATACAGGACCACAATATTTAATGGTAGCTGATTCAGGCAAATTATTTCTTGAACCAGGTGAAAACGACTATGGAAGTTTTGACTTACTGGATTTCTTTGGCTCATTTGAAGAGAAGTCCGGCTACTCAGTTTTGGTAACAAGATTTCATTTTATACCTAAAGGAGCATACACAATACGGGTTCTTTTTGAAGACAATTTCTCCAATGAACTTACTTTTAATATTGAAGAACCTTTTGGTGAAGAGAAACAAGCTCTTGAGTTAATCGAAGAAGCAAGCAAAATATGGACAAGTAATAATACTGACACTTCTGCTCAAATATTCCAGGAAATTGTAGATAAATTTCCAAATAGCGTATTTGTTGAAAAATGTTATTATCTCTCCAGATTTTATTTGCAGAAAAATCGGGACAAGAGAAAACAAGGATTATTTGATTACAGAACCTTTTATATTGAATTTTTAGAAAACTACCCAAACTCAGGTAATTCAAAAAGTTGGTTGTTATCAATTACTCGTGATTTGGATGATGATCAAAAACTGAAAATTTTCAATAAATATATTGAAGATTATCCGAACACACGGTGTTCTAAATTTGCTAAACAAATGAAAGAGAGAATTCTTAAGAAGAAGGATGGGGAGTAAGGGGGATGCGTTCTCCTGAATATTCTTTCCATTTTGAAATTAATCTTTCAATGGAATTCATCGCTCCTACAAAAAACAAATATTGCTTAAACGATGATAGAGTAAAATCTTCGTAGGGGCACAGCATGCTGTGCCCCTACAATTTAATTGATTCTATTGCTCATAGTCAGACGATAAACCAGAAAAACCGGGACCGTATAAGACAGCATTCAACAGCAACTGTTTTGTACCATAAGTGTAAGCGCGGAAATTCGGTGATCCCGCAAACATTATCACTTGCCCTTGTCCTTTGTTTTCCTGGGTCAGATAAGCCGTTCCGGTCCATCGTTCACGAGCCTCCGGCCACAGCAATCCCGACAGGCGGAGCCTATTTTCCTCTGGCGTGAATCTAACTACGGCGTTGACTGGTTGAGAGGCAAGGAAGCAGTTACGGGAATTAACCATCACCGGCAGTTTATCGTCCATACCGAATGACAACCACTGATCTTTATCCAGATCGGTTCTCATTATTACACCGCGAGGATGGAAACGGCGCTGCCAATTTTCAAAATCTTCCTTCTCCTCTTTGCTCATTTTAGCCCCGCCCTCTTTTTCATCCTTGCCGTCTTCTGTCTTTTTCACAATTTTCTCAGGATTCCAGAGAGCGATAGTATCAACTGCGGGCGCTTCGGCAGCTTGCTCGCGTTTGAGGTAGCGGTCATAGTCAGATAACTTATCAAGCGACTGACTCCTCAGCCTTACGCTTGAAAATGAATTAGAAGTATCTGCCGCCCAGGCTGCTGAACTCCCTTCCAAAATCAAGGTCCCGCCGTTTTCAACCCACTCTTCAAGTCTGGATTTCCCATGACGGCCAATTCTGTCGTCCATCGACCCCCATGAGGAGGGGAGGATAATGACATTAAACTGGTTAAGATCCATGCCTCTCAGATCATCAAGCGTATATAGTGAATGCGGAATACCAATTTGCTTATCGATGGCAAACCACATCGAACCGACGCTGGAATAATCAAGAGGTGATCCATAAAACATAGCCAGTCTTGGCTGGCGGAGTAATCTGAAAGTATCTCCGCCGAGATAATAACCGTCATCAGGCTTGCCCGTATTGACTCCGTAAATATCAATCCCGAATTTATCAGCAAGCAGACTCATCATTTCAGGCAGGTCTGCCGGATTGCCCCGTTTGCGAAGGACAAGGGCTCCCGGCTTGAAACTCTTACCTTCGATTGTAATCGCTTTCTCCGATGCAAACACCGTCAATTCCTGCTGGAAAATCCAATTCAGGGCTAACATCGTTTTTTCACCGGTCATATCGATAATAAAACCATAATCCGCCTCAGGATTATTAACTATACCTGTTGAAGCTGTGGTTTTTGTTATCTTTTCAGTCGGGACATTTATAATGGAGGTGGTTTCGTAAGCATCGAGATCATAAAGCATCGGCACCGACCAGGCGGAGATTTCATACATTCTGGTGTCGCCGAATTTTTCAAGTTCGCGCCGTTCTTCTTCGAGGAATTCTTTTTTCAAATGGAGATCAAATTAAAGAATAGCTTTGGCAAGCGCTCCTGACGGCTGTGCGGTTTTAATAATATAAGTACCGGTTGGGAAGTTTTTATTGCTGTGCGTTTCATTATAAATATCTTTAGCTGTTCCAACACTGAATGAAGCGGTTGCTTTTTCAATTTCAATTCCCTGTTCTAATAGCGACTCAATAAATCGGTTCATTTTTATTTCATCCCTGTCAGGCGTAAATAAAAATGCCAGCCCGGTCTTTTTACCGTTCGCAACAATAGCACCACGAGCACTTCTATAGTTTTTAAGTAAATCGATACGGTTATTGGCTGTGGTTTGAAGATTTGCCAATGATGAGGTAAACTGATGATTGACCGATTCATGGAAGGTCAGAAGATAATCATCATTCTGCCGAACCACTTCGCCATCAACACGAGCCTGTTCATAAAGGATGCCGACTGATCCGGTAAAAGTAGGCCAGGCAGAACCATAACCGATATACCATTGATCATTCCATTCACCGGCATAATACGGCCAGCGGTTGTTGTCAAAAGCTTTAGCTTGATCCCGATTAAAGACTTCGTACCATTTAGATACGTTCCCGGGAGTATTGTAGTTGATCGGCTCACGCGGCGGGGAAAATAAAAATGAAGCATTTGGACCCATCTCATGTGCATCAACCACCAGAACAGGATGATTTTTTACAATAGTTGCGGCTCTTCCCCGAGTTTCCGGCTGTGTCAACAGAATCCAATCCCGGTTAAGATCGAATAGATAATGATTTGTTCTTCCCCAGGGCCAGATGCCGTTATGCTGCATGGAACGCGAATCCCAATTGGGAGTGTGGCTTTCGTTTATTTGAAGCATAGACAGGTATCTTTCACGGCCATCGGGGTTTTCACAGGGATCAATTACTATTATAACATTCTCCAGAAGATGCATGGTGGCTGAATCATTAGCAGCCGCAAGATGGTAAATCAATTGTACCCCTGCATCTGTACCGGAAAGTTCATCGCCATGAATGCTGAAACCCAGCCAGGCAAAGGCGGGCTGAGAGGAAATGAGATTGTCAATATTTGTAATAACAGTACGGGGATCAGCGATTTTATTCATATTGGCTTGATAGTCGCTTAGCTTGCTGATATTGTCAGGGGTGGAGATATACAGATTATAAAGCTGGCGACCTTCATGGGTAATGGAATGCTTTTCAAGTCTTACCCGATCCGACTGTTCAGCAATAATTTTTAGGTATGATTCCAAATCATAATACCGCACCGCCTTTACTCCGAGAGGGAATGGAAAGTGGTCATCCGGTGTCAATATATTCGGGTTATATTCCCCGCCGGTATAAAACGGAACTGTATCAACTTCTGCCCTGGGAGAATATGAAGGATGCAGTCCGGCAAAAGCCTGAAATGTGGAAAATAAGATTAATATAAGAATTGAAAATGTCAATGTGATGTGTTGACGGATTAACATAGAGAACTCCTTCTTTGCTATAATTTGTTACAAAAGAAAAAGCTGTGGCTCAAAGTTGTAAAGTGAAAACTGTTTTTTCGTGATCGCATTTTTTTGAAGATGCGATCCCAAAACATTGGATTTTTAAGAAATTGATACAATATTTAATAAATATATAAAAAAAATTTATATTTTTTTTAAGAGGGAAATTTGGTTAAATTCGACCAAATTTAGCAATATTTTAAAAGTCTTATTAGAATATCATGGGATGTGTTCTATAATAAATAAAATTAATTTAACAATCCAACAGGTAATTATGCAACGCGTTGTAATGCAATAATATAGCTATCCGTTTACTTAATTGAAATATGGGTTGTTTCCTATAAAAATCATTGTATTAAATAAGTACAATTTACAAAAACCCGTTCCATTTTGGACTTCATTATTATCCAAATCTTTACTCAAAAATAACGATCTGGAAGTAGCCGTTGGGGTTAAGTCTGTTAAGAAATGGTCGATTAAAATTCTATGAATTATGTAAACTGGATATTGACTTGTTCAATGTCTTATATTCACAATGACTCAATCAAGGAGTAAGGCTATGCCACGCAAAACAAAAACTGGTCGTCGTACCGTTTCAAGATGGCAGAAAACAACCAACCGCGTTGCCCGTCCATGGAGCCGCGAAGAAATCGCTTTCATGCGCAAGTTCTACAAGAGATTTGAAACTTCCTGGTGTGCTCGCCAGTTAGGACGCACTGTTTACTCAGTTCGTTACAAAGCTGTTGATCTTTGCATCAAGAAAGCCAATCCTTCAGTTTGGAGAGGAAACAAAGGACCGGCAAATTCTTTCAATTTTAAAACCTCGAATAACCGCCCGACCACCCGTCGGACCAAAACCACTCGCAAAACAACTACCGCCCGTGGATTCCGTGCAAGCAGCAAGCGTCAGGTAACTCGTAGAGCTACTTCACGCCGCACAATTCGCAGACGCAACAGTCGCTAAGAGTGTGAAATAGAAATATTTCGTGTTTGATATATAGCCTGTTTCCTTATGGAAGCAGGCTTTTTTTTGTTTAAATCTTCGTTTCCCTTTCGTATCAGATATAGTATTATTTGGGAAATAATTTAAGGAGGCACTGATGCCGGTTTTTAAATATGATGACATAACTCTTCAGAAAATTAACATGGACGGCGTTGACAAAATGACCGGTACCAATTTGATTGGCGCGGAACAGGGATGGGATGGCAGTATTCTTCGGGTTTTTCGCTTAGCACCCGGCGGCCACACTCCAAAACACAGCCACAACTGGGAGCATGTTAATTATGTGATTAAGGGGAAGGGAAAGCTCACTATCGGCGATAAAGTGAATGATCTGAAGACACGAGACTTTGCTTTTGTTCCGCCCAATGAAGCGCACCAGTATGAAAATCCTTACGATGAAGATTTTGAGTTCATCTGCATAATTCCGGTAAAGGAAGAACAGAAGTATTAACCATAAGAAAGTGTTTTAATTAAAGTCATACCCGCGAAGGGGCGTGTTTAAAAATACAATTAGCATGTTGTGGCAGGTCTTGTCCGCCCAGGCGGATGTGACCTGCCAC
>CAYPUP010000173.1:0-5473 GCA_964413795.1 uncultured Ignavibacteriales bacterium | reverse complement strand
CTATCAAACGACTTCCAATATGGAAAAATAAATAAATTTATCCTTGACAAAACTCCGAAATCGGTTTTCTTGTGCTTCAATATGTATGTGAAAACAGTCACAAGGTGTGGCTGGTGATGAGTCTGGAAGGTGCGGTAGTATGACGGAATATTTGTCAGTTGCATTTTTTATTATTGCCGGCACCGGCATTGTTCTTTTTACATTCTTTCTGGCGAAATTGATTCGCCCCCATCATCCCTACAAAGAAAAAAGTATGCCCTATGAATGCGCCGAAGATCCGGTCGGTGATTCATGGATCAGGTTTAATAATAGATTCTATATTTTCGCCCTCTTGTTCGTAATATTTGACGTGGAAGTGGTTTTTCTGTTTCCATGGGCCGTGGCATTCGGCCAGCTTGGTCTGTTTGCCCTCGTTGAGATGGTGATCTTTATATTAATCCTGTTTTTTGGCTTATTCTATGCCTGGAAAAAAGGGGTACTTAAATGGGTATAATCAAAAAAATACCGGTTTACAGCGAAAATATCCCCGGGGGAGCCTTTGTTCTGACATCGCTGGAAGCTGTCCTGAATAATGGGCAGTCCAAGTCTTTATGGTATCTGTTATTCGGAACCGCCTGCTGTGCTATCGAACTGATGTGCACCGGCGCCTCCCGCTATGACTTTGACCGCTTAGGGATGATTTTCCGCGCTTCACCGCGCCAGGCCGATCTGATTATCGCGGCCGGAACCATTACCAAAAAGATGGCACCACGCCTGAAACGCCTTTATGACCAGATGGCTGAACCCCGATATGTAATCGCTATGGGTGGCTGTACTATCAAAGGCGGTCCGTTCTATTATGATAGTTATTCCGTAGAAAAAGGGATCGACCATATTATCCCGGTCGATATTTATATACCCGGATGTCCTCCGCGTCCCGAATCCCTCATGGAGGGTTGTATTCATTTACAGAAGAAAATAAGAACCCAAAAACTTGGTGACTGGCAGGAAAAGTAGAGTGACTCGGCAAGAACTGGCATCATACATCGTTGAGAAATACGGAGATCTGATGAAACCGCTGGAAACAGGGAAGTATGATCCTCTTTTTGTAGTCGAAGTTGATAAACTGGTTGAGGTTGCTCAAAAACTAAAAGCTGACGAAAATCTCAAGTTTGATTTCCTGTGTAATGCCTGCGGAGTGGATACCGGTCAAAATTTTGAGGCAGTTTATAATATTGCCTCCATGACCAAAAATCTCCGTTTGGATTTTAAAGTAATTCTCCCTTACGACAAAGCCGAGGTAGATACTTTGCAATCGGTTTGGCCGGCGATTGGCTGGTACGAACGGGAGATGTGGGAACTGTATGGTATTAATGTGAAGAATCATGGCAACCTGACCCGGTTCCTTTTGCCCGATGACTGGGATCAGGGATTTCCGATGCGTAAAGACTGGGATGCTCCCGATTTTGTAAGGTTACCGGAGAAATAGATGGCGGATTTAAGGACAGACGAATTTACCATTAATATGGGCCCACACCATCCCTCGACTCACGGGGTGTGCCGTCTTATTCTGACTATGGATGGTGAAAAGATTGTCAAGATTGAACCATCGATTGGCTATCTTCATCGGGCAATCGAAAAAATCTGTGAAAACCGCTCTTATACGCAATGTATCCCTATTTTGGATCGGTTCGAATATGTAACCTCAATGTCATGTAATTATGTTTTTTCCCTGGCTACTGAGCGAATTGCCGAGATGGAAGTCCCGGAACGTGCGGAATACCTTCGGGTTATCATGCTTGAACTTAATCGAATTGCCTCTCATTTGATTTTCTACGGTGTCACGGCTATGGATATTGGAGCCTTGACACCTTTCCTATATGGTCTTAGGGAACGTGAACTGATTATTGATCTTTTTGAAATGACCTGTGGACAACGGTTGACCTACAATTATATCCGTATTGGTGGAGTATCCAAAGATATCCCCAAAGAGTTTGAACCAAAATGCCGTGAAGCTCTAAAAATTATTGGTGAAAAACTCGCTGATTACGAAGGTCTTCTCAATGAGAACCCAATTTGGCTGAAAAGAACTAAAGGAGTTGCGGTTCTTCCGAAAGAATTGGCTATCGAATACGGCGTTTCCGGGCCGGTGCTGAGAGCATCAGGAGTACAATACGACATTCGCAAAAATGATCCTTATTGTATTTATGATAAATTTGATTTTAATATACCAGTACGCCAAAATGGTGATTGTTTCGACCGGTACATGCTCCGTCTGGATGAAATCAGGGAATCGATTAAAATAATATCTCAGGCATTAGATGGGTTGCCCGAAGGGGATATCCAGAATAAAAAGTCAAAGTTGACTTATAAGCCGCCAGCAGGTGAGACCTATACCAGAATTGAAAATTCACGTGGAGAAATGGGTGTCTATTTGATTTCTGATGGGAGTAAAAAACCACTCAGAGTTAAAACCAGAGGAGCCTCGTTTAATCATCTTCAAGTATTACCACATTATGGAACCAATATGTTGATTGCCGATCTGGTCGCCAATTTTACAACGTTGGATATTATTATGCCCGAGGTGGATCGATGAACTGGCCCATTGCTACATTGGAACTTACACCGGTCTTTACCTGGTTGAGAGGGTTGCTGGTTGATCTGGGTCTGCCCGAAGTATGGGTAACATCAATAAGTTATATTGCCTTGGGTGCGATAACTTTTGGAGCCTTGGCAGTGCTGGCTCTTTTCCTGGTCTGGTGGGAACGTAAAATTGCCGGGCATATTCAGCAAAGATTCGGCCCGATGCGTCATGGCTGGCACGGCTGGTATCAGACCCTTATGGATGGATTAAAACTTCTCCAGAAAGAGGATGTGGTGATTGCTTCGCGCGATAAAGTTGTCTTCTTCTGGGCACCGGTTATCTGCTTTGTGGCTGCATTTTTAGCCTATGTGGTTATGCCCTGGGGTGATGGTCTGATTGTCGCTGATCTCAACATCGGTATCCTTTATATAATGGCGGTTACTACTTTCACGGTTATATCATTAGTAATGGCCGGCTGGGGTTCGAATAATAAATATGCTCTTTTAGGGGGAATGCGTTCAGCGGCCCAGGTTGTCAGTTACGAAGTTCCCATGGTAGCCTCGGTTTTGACGATTATCGTATTTGTCGGATCGCTTTCAATGGTTGATATTGTAAAAGCACAATCGGGATGGATCTTCAACTGGTTTATCTTCAAAGTTCCTTTTGGCCCGATTGCTTTTGTTACTTATATAATTGCCGCCACCGCCGAAGCCAACCGTACTCCTTTTGATATTCCGGAAGCAGAGCAGGAATTGGTGGCTGGTTATAATGTGGAATATTCCGGAATGAAATTCGCCATGTTCTTTCTGGCTGAGTTTGTTAATCTGTTTACAGTCTCAGCTATTGCCACGACATTGTTTTTAGGCGGATGGAACGGCTGGGAATTTATCCCATCGTGGATATGGTTTCTCATGAAATCGTTAGGGGTGGTTTTATTACTCATGTTGTTCCGCTGGACTTATCCGCGCTTGCGCGTTGACCAGTTGATGGAATTTGCATGGAAATTTTTAATTCCTGTAACGTTTGCTAATCTGATATTGGGCGGGATAATTAAATATTTAGGATGGCACTGGTAAGGATGAATTTGCAAATGGGTATTTTCAAAGACATCAAAGCACTAATATCCGGTATGGGGATTGCCGGCAAGCACCTCGGCCGCCACGCCATTACTATTCAGTATCCCGAACAAAAATGGGAAATGCCGGAAAGATCACGCGGGATAGTGGTTCTTCTTTCTGACAAGGAGACGGGAGAGCTTAACTGTACCGGTTGTCAGCTTTGCGAAAAAGCCTGTCCGACCTCGGCGATAAATATCGATGCTCCCCGTGATCCGGAAACCAAAAAAAGAGAAGTAAAATTATTTACGCTCGATCATGCTCTCTGTTGCTTCTGCGGTTTGTGCGAGGAAGCCTGTAATTTCTCGGCTATTAAAATGGTTCCTAAATATGAATTTTCCACTGATAACAAAGATGATCTCTTCTGGGATAAAGACAAACTTCAGGAAATGGGTCGGGACGCAAAGTACGAGTCCAAAAAGAAAAAGAAAAGTGAAGCTTCTGATAAAGATGAGAAACCAGTAAAGGCCGAAGCAAAAAAAGTAAAATCGGCAGATTCAGAAGTAAAAGCTGAAAAGCCAGTTAATGAGATTAAAGAAACAAAGGTTGAAGATAATAAAGTGCCTCCGGCACCACTATCAGGTGAGGATAAAGAGTAATGATTGAGGGAGCTCAGGCAGGTCCGGTTTTCTGGATTCTGTCATTTATAATTTTAGTTTCCGGCTTTATGGTTGTCAGTCTGAAAAATGTCTTCCATTGCGCCCTCTTTTTAATCCTATGCCTTTTTTCTGTGGCCGGTATTTTTATTCTCCTTGAAGCGGAATTTCTCGCAGCTGCCCAGGTTCTTATATATGTGGGGGCGGTCTCGATCCTGATTATTTTTGCCATTATGCTGACAAGTAATCTGGCTTCCCGGAAAATAGTGCAATCAAACGAAAATGTTCCGGTTTCGGTTTTTGTCAGTGTTGTTTTTGCCCTTACTACGATTCTTTTAATCAGCAACACCGGTGTCTGGCGCTATCAGGAAAAAGATCTCTCTGATGGGACAATCATGGCTCTCGGTAAACTTCTCATGACCCAGTTTATGCTTCCGTTTGAAGTTGTCTCAGTTCTTTTATTAGCGGCGATGATCGGAGCGATTGTTCTGGCTCGAAAGGAGAATGCCTGATGTTTTATTATCTGGCTCTGGCGGCTGTTCTCTTTTCAATCGGGTTGTTTGGAGTTTTGACTCGCCGAAATACAATCGGCATACTGATGTCGCTGGAATTGATGTTTAATGCGGTGAATATAAATTTTGTAGCTTTTAATAAGTTTATCATGACCGATGGACTGGTCGGGCAGCTGTTTGCCATTTTTATTATCGTCGTAGCGGCGGCTGAAGCGGCGGTTGGGTTGGCTATTGTCCTTTTGGTTTACCGCAATTGGCGAGGGATCGAAACGGATAATTACCAGGTGATGAAGTGGTAGGATTGACATTATGACAAAATATTCATTTCTGATTTGCTTAATACCGGCTTTCTCCTTTGTGATGATTGTCTTTTTCCTCCGCTGGAAAGAGAAGTTGTCAGCTGGTTGGTCAATTGCCTCGATTCTTATTTCCTGGGTGATGGCTATAATTGTTTTAATAGAGACATTGAATAGAGGTGGAGCGCCGTACGAAGCCTTTTATCCATTTTTAAATTTCCCCGGGCTAAATCTGGAAATAGGAATTCTGATTGATGCTTTAACCGCAGTGATGTTAGTTGTGGTTACAACGGTAGGAGCGTGTGTAGAGATATATTCGGTCGGTTATATGCATGGCGACCCAAGATTCAGCCGCTTCTTTGCCTATCTGTCACTCTTCCTGTTTTCCATG
>CAYPUP010000172.1:0-5483 GCA_964413795.1 uncultured Ignavibacteriales bacterium | reverse complement strand
GAAAATAACTCTCAAATAATGTAATATATTTACAAAAAACTCAATATCCCAGACAGCAGCAATAGTAGCAGAAATAACACCGATAAAAATTGCCATCATGGCAATAGCCTTGCCAACATCCTGGCCTTTGAGTGATCCCAACTGCTTTGGTTCACCGGAAAGGTAGGCCGAGGCGGCAAAAAGTTCTTCGCCAATCAGAGTAAAATCACAAGCTGCAATAAAAAACGGTAATTGAGCAGGGCGGGCTGTTCCGGCTATTTGTATAGCACCTACCGAATTTCCGGTTTCAGCTAAAATCAGTGACTCGGCAAAAAAAGCTCCCAACAAAAATACCGTCGCCGGCCTTTCACGAACCATGATACCGTCAACCGCTGCAACATAGCCGAACTGTTCATCCGTTACATACTGCACCATATCATCACTATATTGATCAGGCCTGCCAGCCGCCTGGTAGGAAGCTTTGATTGTTTCCCGAGCGGCAGTCATTACCAGCGATCTTGAAACAGGCATCCTAATTTTTGTATCATAATCTGCAATCTGGCGCGACACATGACCAAGAATTGTTATTCCAGCCAATGTCTGAACATCATCCATATCCTGAATTCCGGGAATAAACAGAATCGGGCGCCCCATTTCAGTAGCTCTTCCAATGGCATCTTCGACAGCTTCAAGGCCGGCAATTTTGCGGACAAAAAGCGCATTTCCGCGACGAGCATATTCGATATATATAATCACTGCCCCGCCAATTACGAGAGCAATTAAAAACAAAAATGTTCTGCTAAAATTTATCCATTCTCTTTGAGGTGACATGGGAGTAGTAACCGTTGACTGAGCCGTGAAATTTTTTGAAAATGCTTCTATGAAATAACTGTACGAATTATGCCGATCGAGATTTTCATCAACATGAGTATTGACTTGAGGTAATAACTCAGCTATAACCTCAGGGCTTTCTCCATTTGTAGAGCGGAATAAACGATAACCTGATACTTTTCCATCAGTGAGTTGATCATCAATAGATGGAACCCATGAAAGATTGAGCCGCTCACCATCGTCATATTTGAAATCTTCAACAAGTAAAGAAGTAACCGGGGCAACCTTTACCAAAGCAGTATCCGCAGCAGTCAGGCTGCTATCATGTAATACTTCACTTTGAGCATAAAGAGTTGCACTACATAAAAGAATGAGCAAAATTATTGTAAAAATGATATTATTATAGAGCGAAGATGTGACTCTATGTGGACACACTATTTAATCAACCCCAGCCATTCACCAAACAGGAAATCGATACGGCCGATCAACAGTGACATACGGCTCATAACAGTATAGCCGAAAGAAGCGCCAAAAGTGACCATTATGATCCAGATACCGACCTTTGCAGCTCCGCCAAATGCCCCTTTGTGCTCTTTGGAGAAAAAGAAATATATCAGGCCGGTAAAAGTGCCAACTACAATTACCAGATTGCCAATAATATCATACACTGGTAAGTCAAAGCTGGTACCTAACAATGGTATAATTGTCCCCTGTACCTGGCGCATCATATTGGATGAAAAATAATTTATAAGATATAAACCGGAAGTACATCCGACAATAAAAGCCAGAGGCCATCGGGATATCCAGCCAATTTTAGAAATAAGGCGCAGCAGCATCAATATACCAAATACTGCACCAACGATGAGCCAATAATCAGGTGCGTTACCGCTATCATCACTGGGGAAAACTCCAACCCAGAATTTGCCGTAAATATTATCCCAGAAAAGGACAACAAACCAGTATCCGGCTGAAATCCCGACAAAGATAGCTTCACTCAGCTTATACCAAGGGTTATCCTTGTACAAAAAGGATATAATTCCTAATGTAAGAAAAGCACCGACCCAAAGGGCTACATGTTCCATAACTTACCGGCTTTATACATCAAGTTTCTTTTTACGGCCGCCAATAAAGAAAGCGACATTACCTATAAGAATAAATGCAATCACCACCACATGAGCAAATGACTGCGAAAGCATATATTTCGTTCCTTTACCTGTGATACCGCATACTTTTTCAAATTCAGCCGCACCGTTCATCCCGCCTAAAAGACCTTCCAATTGTCCGGCATTCAAGTAGGTGTACATCATAGGGGCCTGGACTGCTGTGTTGCCGGCTCCCATCCAAAGACCATAACGGTCAACAGCAACCTGAACCCATTCCTGAGTTCCCGGATATCCGGCTGAAAGATTAAAGGAATAATCTATATTAGAGAAATTTTTGATATTTTTTACCAGAGGAATATCATCATAATGTCTTCCGGAATAATCAGTCTGGAACATCGATCTGAAATCAGTCCCCATTCTCTGAATAACAAATTCATTTCCGGTTTGGAACCCAAGATTGACATAGTTTATCCCGTATTGAGGGTTTTTCGCTTTGACAGCTTCATTTTCCAATGCTATTTCAAGGGCAAGGTTAGCCTGTTGCGGACCCTGGGGCCATAACCCTATGATAATCACACTGATATCATGGGATAAACAATACGTGATAAAAGATTCAGCCATAGGTTGAAGCTCAGGAGCAGACGGGGGATCATAATCAAAAGAGATTAATACTTTTGACCCCGGCTGAAGAGTACTCATAGCATTATAAACCTGCTGAACCTCAGGTGAGATGCGGATATTTTGGGTGATAGACATAAAGAACGGGAGAACAACCGCAAAACCTACAAAGACAAAGACTGTTCTCCGATCAATAAGCTTTCCCTGAATGGTTCTGATTAGAATATAAAGTAAAGCCAGGAAAATGATAACAATCACAATCACTGATAAAGTGGGTGAAAACTGAGCAGAACCAAACCAATCATAAACTTTACCCAAATAAACTATCACACTTATTATCAGGATAATGCCAGCTATCAGAATTTCTTTGGTGCGAATGCTCATATCTTAGTCTCCACCTCCAAGATGCGAGCGTTCGATGCCCAGAATAATACGCAACGATGTTGATACCAAACCGAGGGCAATTCCTATCATAATAGCTCTCTGGCCGGCTGTCTGCGGAAAAGTCATAATCCAACTGGCAACCTGTGAGAGTTGATAATTTTCGGGGAGGAAAGAAGTAATATTATCACCAATAGGCACTCTTCCAATCATAACAAAAAATGCTGCTACTAACAATAATGTCGCCTCAAGATTTCTGGCTCGGAAAGCACGGTATGAGGCCGATGCTACAAAAAAAGCCAGAATCGCAAACATTGTGGCCGATAAAGGAGTATATACAAATTCGTATAACCATGAAAAATTGGTTCCCGGTTCGCGGAAAGATTCCCCTTCATAAAAGCCAATTACAGCAATAACGATAAATGACAAAACTATTACAACCGAGTAACCCCAGTCAGATTTTTTTCTGGTAATCTTCTGAAAAGAGATTTTCATCAGATTAAGCGCCCCTAACCAAATAGCAAAGGCGGATATAATAGAAAACCAGTCAGAAAACCAGGTGTTGAGCTGGCTGAATGGCCAATGGGGGATAAAGTACTGCAGGACAAAGGCTATACCTACAATACCGGTAATCATTAAGGGCACTTCTCGACGCATACCTAATCACCTATAACTTGAAAAAGGGTTGAGAAATGCCAGATATTAAACGTTTCCAGAATGACACCAATTATCAAGGATATCAAAATTAAAGCTTTTCCCATATCCTGACCTTTGAGACTGCCAAGCAGTTTTGGCTCTTTAGACAGATATGCGGAAGCGGCAAATAACTCTTCACCTATTAATGTATAATCACAGGCTGCTACAAAAAAAGGCAATTGCGAGGGCATAGCCGTACCGGCTATCTGAATGGCTCCTATTGAGTTACCTGTTTCAGCCAGAATCAACGATTCGGCATAAAATGCTCCCATTAAGAAAATCGTAGCCGGTTTTTCACGAACAACCATTCCATCAATACCGGCGGCATACCCAAATTGGTCATCGGTCAGATAGTGAACCTGATCTTCATGAAAAGCATCCGGGCGCCCAACTTTGGAATAAGCCTCTTTAACAATCTCTTTGGCGGTTACCAGAACCAATGATCGTGATACCGGAACTTCAAGCCAGGTTTCATAAGTAGCGGCTACTTCCGCCACTCGGCCCAAAATGGTTACTCCGGCAATAGTCTGAACGTTATCCATATCCTGAGTGCCGGGGATATAATAAATCTTCTTCCCCATTTCAGTCGCTCTGCCAACGGCTTCATCAACCGCATCCAAACCAGCTATCTTCCTGATAAACAATTTTTTACCGGCTTTAGCCTGGTAAATATAATAGAGAATGAAGCTACAAAGGATGATTACTCCGACAAAAACATTTATTCGCTGTAAATGGAACCATTGAGCTGATGACTTAACCGGTAAACTCGGACCTGATTCGGCGAGAGCCTCAAGCAAAAGTCCATCAACCCCCAAAGCAGTATAAACGACTTCTACTCGATAAAAATATTCTTCCTTATCTTCAACTCTTCCATCCTGAAATTCCGTCGCCCCGGAAGTGGATTCTCCCACCTGTGAAAATTGTCCGGGCTGACCATCAACCGAAAGTGCTCTTTGAACCCGATAACCCCCGATAATTACACCCTCGGGAGCGACAGGCTCTGACCATCGGACAGTAATCGATCCGCCATCGTCATTGGGAGTGTCTTTGACTTCGATATTTGTTGGTGGTTTAAGCGGCGATAAATCAGGGGTAACAGACTGAGTTTGTTCATCTTGCGCCCACGAAAGAGTAAATAATAATACAGAAAATAAAATGACAAATAATTGTAAGATATGGATAATCGGGTTATTCCGGTGCTGTTTCAAACTATATTCCTCTATATTACAGTATCATTAGCAGTTACAATAATAACACTAAATAAAGACGCACTAACCGACTTATATGTCCACAAAAATTTATTCCAAAACAATAAATAGTTTATCATCCCGGAACAGCTTCAAATCTACCGAGCCAGGATACGCAAGTCAAGGAAAAAGCTACCTTGCGGCATTTATTAATATTTTACAATAAACAATTTAAGCGCCTTTGATATAATTACTATTTAATCTTTACCGGACCCGGCTTTTTATCGTGAATCAGCAATCCACCGGCTACATTCATATTTTCAGGAAGCTCTCCAAATTCAGTTTCAGCCCTACTCAGATCACAGAAGATATATTCACCCGGATTGATTTCTGCTCTAACAATTATATGATTAAACTGCCGGAAGTCGGGATATTGAATGTTATAGCTGCCATGATCTGAAGTTGAAATCAGAACCGGCCAGGCTTCAACGTCGATAACTTCGAGCATTTTTATCAATAAATATGATTTTTCCAGCACGGTGCCCCGGCCGGATTCAATTAATTTTTCGATACTCTTCTGGCTGTATTCATCGATTTTCAAACAGGGCAAAGTTTCGATACTATTGCATACATATTTATAGATAGCTGCCACCTTTTTATATTTTTCATCGACCCCTGTTACTGCCTC
>CAYPUP010000171.1:0-5522 GCA_964413795.1 uncultured Ignavibacteriales bacterium | reverse complement strand
AATGGACTCATCCGGTACATATATCCAACATACCAGGCATGGACAATAGGCCTGAAATGTGTATTGATAGCTGCGGTAATTTGCACTGCGTATTTACCCACAAAGTAGGCTATTATTATGGGAAAATCTATTATTCTCATTCCGAGGATAACGGATTAAGCTGGAGCACACCAGAAGATGTTTCATTAAATACAACCCTATATGCTTTTAACGCACATATAGTGGCCAGCGGAAACAATACCCTGCACCTTACTTACGATTACAACCTGATCAATCCGGGAGCTACCCAGGTACTTTACCGATATTTCGACGGGGAACAATGGAGTGATGCCTTGAACATTAGTTCCACACAACCGGGCGCGCATGACAACTTTCCGGTTTTGGATCATAACCAGCGTTTGTATTGTTTTTGGTACTGGGCCGGCAAGAGTTATTATAAATACCTGGAAAACAATACGTGGAGTGAGGTTTTGTCACTTTATCCAGAGGCCTATTGGTGGATATTTGATGCCGCTGTTGTTGATCGCAACAATAATTTGCAATGCATTGGTGATTATCTATATGAAGGACAGACGATTACTAATATTAAAGTTATTTATTTCCAGTATTTATATGAGCAAGATACGTGGACAGACAAAACCCTATTGAGTAGGGAAACGTACTTAGGGGGTGGCAATCAGGATATTGCCATAAGCCCTCAAGACATATCGCACATTACCTACCTGCAACGAGATTATGATACACTGCTTCACAATGATACTACCATGTACTCCGTTCAGGTAGACACAAATTGGTCTTCACCGGAGTCAATAATAAGTGGCGATCCTTATGAACAACACATTGTGGTTGACTCAGAAAACGATGCGCAAATTGTGGATCGTGAAAATCTGGAAACAGGAACCATGTTGGTGCATTATCAAAAAATTAATGAGCTCTGGCAGGGATATGTCATTGATAGTGCTGAGAATTTAACGGGTTTTCCTGAATTATTATATTATAATAATATGTTGTATTTGGTCTATAATAAAAGTGATATTCCAGAGATAACTGATATCTATTTGTCAAAATATGATATTGTTACGGATATCAATGAACAAACCAACAAGCTGATGGTTGATGAGTTTAAACTGTTTCCTAACCCATTTACCGATGAAACAACCCTGTCTTTTCAGCTTAACAAGGAAGGTATGACGGATATCCGGGTTTACAACATGAGTGGGCAATGCATCAATACT
Organism: uncultured Ignavibacteriales bacterium; assembly: GCA_964413795.1. Taxonomy (GTDB): domain Bacteria; phylum Zixibacteria; class MSB-5A5; order GN15; family FEB-12; genus DAOWMZ01. Next base: position 4,287 of record CAYPUP010000171.1, on the reverse strand, counting down.
TTACTACATGAAAATTTATCGCCAGGCACCTATAAAATTAATTGGAATGGTAAAGACAAAAACGGAAAGGAGGTAATTCCCGGTCAGTACCTGATACGTCTGCAGCGGGGCAGGCAAATTATAAGCCGTGCGGTAAATTATATTAAATGAGGTTTTTGGGCCTGGGTAAATTACCAGGGCCCTATAAACAGAAACAAATAAATCAATTTTTTTAAACCAGGCTTTATACCGGCACAAGGGGAGGAAGTTGCACAGACTTTACCAAAAAACCGGCAACCCCACCCTGCTACCGGTAACAGCCACAAATCTACGTATTATGTTATTAAAAAAACAATTTTTAATGATCATGGTTACCATGTTGGCCATGAATGTATTCAGCCAGGCGCCGCAAAAATTCGCGGTGTTGATTGGCGGTGATCCTAATGGAACCAACGTTCCTTTAACTGAACAATGGAACCAAGGGCAGAACATGGGCCAGGATGGTTATGATGAGTTCTGGAACGATACCTACCTGATGTGGGAACTGCTGTACGACAAGGAAGGCTATACCAATGAAAACATCACGGTTTTATTTAATCAGGGAAATGATTATAATTTTAATGGTATGGATGGCAGGTATAAATCCATCACACTTCATGATATCCAAAGTATCACCGACTACTCATCCACCAAGGCAAATATCCAGCAGGTATTTGCCAATCTGGCTTCCACGGTGACCGATGACGATTTCGTTTATATATGGATCATGAGCCATGGCGGCAATACCAACCCGCAGGGCAATGGTCATTCTTATGTTTACCTTTCGGGTTACAACCCCGCCAACCCCGATGCCGGCCGTTTGTACGATTACGAGTTGGAGGCCATGCTTCAAAGCATCCTTGCGCATAAAATAGTAGTCAATATTCAAGCTCCTTATTCGGGTGGTTTTGCTACTCAATGGCAGGGCGATGAAAACACCGTTATCTTTACTTCAAGCGATAAGGATGAGAGTTCATCCCGTGCTGATGACCTGCCTGAGCCTGGCAATGCACCTGTTATTGAAAATGAAATCATCAATGGTATTACCTATCATCACGGTGAATATGGATTTCACTTTTATTCGGAATTAAATGGTGCTGATCCCACAGGAAATACTGTTTATGGTAACTATACTTTTGAAGATGGAAACAACAATCAGGATCATGTTATATCCATTTATGAGGCTTGGCTCTGGAATCATGTGCATAATACATCTGGAGAAACGGTTGTAATATCTGGTAATGGCATGTACGTAAGTTTCAATATAACACTTAAATACCCAACAATCATTGCTGATAATATGACAAGTAATCAGAACTATAAAGGTATTATTGGGATTACCGGACCGCCACCACAAGGTACTAATTGGAGACGGGTTGAAATGGTTGGTAATATTACTATAAATTTTGAGGAAAATTCAAATGTTTATTTTTTCCCGGATATGAAATTTATTAATGATGTCGGGATCATTAATATTGGAGATAATGTGGTGATAAAGGGAGACTCAACAACGTCCTATATTTATTCAGAAAGTGAAGTAAACTTTGGGCAGAATGTTTTGTTTACAGGTACCGATGATGTTTCTGATCCAACCCTTTATGGATGGTTTGGCGGTCTAATATCAGTTCTTAACGATATAGACATTGACAATGTTGCTTTTTATAAAGCAATAGGGCATACTTTTAGCGGAAGTAATATTAATATTACAAACTCCAGTTTTACAAGGTCGGCAGTATATTGTCAGGCAAATTATGGGGACATTAACATAAACAATTGCCAATTTATTCAATCCGGATTTCTTGCTGGTGCTGTTGATTATCCAGCTATTCAAGTGCTAAACAGTATTTTTGAAGGTCCAACAGATATAGGGACATCATTTTGGGAAAATATGGGGATTAATATAGCCGGCTATGGTCAGTTTTTGATTGAGGATAACTCCATTAGTAACTATGATATTGGTATTTCAATTGGTTATTCAGGAAATGACCTTGCTCCGGATGGTTATAGTATAAAAAATAATGTTATTAGCAACAATAGCGCGTTTGGGGTAGCTGCTCATCATAGTCATGTACTTATATATGACGGAAATATCATCAATAATAACAGTTGGGGTATTGTTTCAAGTGACCACGCAAACATGAGGATTTGGGGTAATGAAAATGCAGATATTACCTCTGAAACACAACAAATTAATGATAACGACATCAATCAGATTTGGGCTTCCGATGAAGCATTTCCATACCTCAGATGGAATGCAATTTGGGATAATGACAACACTGATTGTTTGGTTTATTGGAATCTGAAAGAATATGATCAATCTGCAGACGTGAGATATAATTATTGGGGTGGTACGTATTTTGACCCTAATGAAGATCTTTGTCCTGTTGAAAATTTTATTTGGGAACCTGTTTGGCATCTTAAAATGACCATTCAAACAATATCTACAGCTGAACAATTGTATCAGGATGTCGTTGCTCTGACAGATTCAAATGATTTTTCAGGTGCTCGGGTGCTTTGTCAACAAATCATCTCCGATTTTCCAGAATCAAAATTTGCTGGTTTTGCTTTACGTGATTTGTTGGATATTGAGGCAAAAGTGAACAATGACTACGCAGCATTAAAGGCTTATTACTTGACAGAACCGACAATTTTAAGTGATTCAGTATTGAAAGAATCTGCTGATTGGTTATCCAACTGGTGCAATGTTTATCAAGAAAATTATCAGGAAGCATTAAACTATCTATATGAGGTAATTAATAACCCAATGTCATATCAGGATTCGGTTAATGCATTATTAGACCTGGATTATATTAGTACTTTGCAAGAAAATAGCAGTCGAAGTTTTAATCAGAGCAGGAGCAATCAAGAAGCCATAGAAAAGACTGATCTCCTGTATGCTAATAAGAATCGTTTTCATTTGGGTCTATTGATTAATAATGGAAATAAAATTTCAGAGTCAACTCTTAAAAACATTGAACAATTAAAAGGGGGAGAACTTATTAATAACTATCCAAATCCCTTTTCTGGGATAACACACATTTGGTATAAAATTGAAGAAGCATCAAATATTAACATATTGATCTACAATTCAATAGGAATTCGAGTGAGTACAATAATCGAAGGCTATAAAACTGGAGGAAATCATGAGGTAGTATTAGAAGGCTCTGATTTGCCAGTGGGTATATACTTTTATTCATTACAAGTAAATGGCCAAATTTCGGATACCAGGAAAATGTCTATAATGAGGTAATCCAGGTAGTCTGAAAATTTAATAACCTCCCTTAAACAGAACAGGCCGACAGAGGGCTCTACCGACCTGATTCAACCAAAACCAAATTTTCAATTACAATGATGTCGTTTGTTTCAAACACCTCGTTAGGAATTCCAATAGCCATGCCAAAAATGGTAGTTGTTTGAAAAAGCGACAAGTACGGAAATGTTCAGGCGGGAATCCGGAAAGTTAAATCCGATTCCGAACAATAAACCATCCTATTTCGTAATTTTTTACGAAAACGGAAATCCGGGGATGAGTTGTAATTATTCGGGCAGTTTTATCACCTGATAATGAAAAGGTTCACACAAAGACCGCAAAATTTTGCGCAAAGCTCGCAAATCTTAAATTAGTAATAATTATTGCTTTGCGTTTTTTGCATTTCTTCTGTGAACTTTGCGTGAAATATAACCACCTTATCAATCAACCATTTGTAAGCCCTAAATAATTAAGATGTATTAATTCATTACCTCTCCGTAAAGATCGAAAAAATCAGCTTTTAGGATTTTCACCTGGTAAAAATGGCCTATTGCCAGTTCTTTGTTACTACCGTTGATCATCACTTCATTATCCACCTCAGGAGAATCGAAAGCCGTCCGTCCCACGTAGTAGTCGTTCTCTTTTCTGTCGATGATAACGCGGAAGGTATGACCAACCTTTTCCTGATTGAGGGCCAGACTGATATTTTGCTGTAGTTCCATCAAACGGGCTTTCCTGTCTTCTTTTACTTCTTCAGGGACATCGTCCACCAGCAGGTTGGCCGGAGTACCCTCTTCGGGTGAATAGGTAAAAACGCCCAGCCGATCGAACCGATAGCTTTCAACAAAATCCATCAGTTACTGAAATTGTTCTTCGGTTTCGCCCGGAAAGCCCACGATCAGTGTAGTCCGCATGGCAATTCCCGGCACCTCTTTCTTTATTTTGTTCAGTAAATCCACCGTTTTTTGTCCACCCAATCCTCGTTTCATGGAGCGTAAAACCCGGCTGTTGATGTGCTG
>CAYPUP010000170.1:0-5522 GCA_964413795.1 uncultured Ignavibacteriales bacterium | reverse complement strand
GGTTTCAAATGCAATTTCAACACCCATTCTTCGAGCAGCATGCTCATAGCCGGATAAAAATTCATGCGGATCACCAAGTCCGTCTCGAGGACAAAATGTGGCGTATTGAATTCCATCCAGACTAATGTGAGGGGCAAATTGAGGAATTTCATCCGGTTTTAGCATTTGAACATCAAGCCCCAATGACTTCTGCAATTCAAATTGTCTGGTATATTCTGCAACCTCTTCATCAGATTGTAACAGGAACATATAACCGACCTGATCAAAGAGAGCTTTTGAACCGGTATCCTCTTCAAATTGTTCAAAAAGCTTTTCAGAGAGCATTGATAATTCGATGTTGGCTTTAGTCGAAAATTGAGCTCGAATTCCACCGGCTGCTTTGGATGTTGAGCCGGAACCAAGAAAGGGTTCTTTTTCCAAAACGATGATATCGCCTGCTTTTTCACGAGCCAGATAAAAAGCAACCGAAAGACCAACTATGCCCCCTCCAATAATGACAAAATCGGCATGTCCACGCATAAACATCCCTCAATGAATTAAAAGTTTATTCACGTGAATATTCTCACCTTGAAGTTATAAAAATAAGGGATGAAGTCAAGATAATTTGATCCTTCTTTTTTAGTTCAATTTCTGGTTACAGATTTACTCCTTGCGAAAAATCAAAAAAAACATAGATTCGGCATACTATGCAATTACCAGCAATTGACAGATTAATAAAGAGAATACAGCCATCGGAAACAAATGTCCTGATTATGATGTCTATAATTGTAGGTTTGGCTACTTCTTTAGGAGCTATCGGTTTTATAAAGCTCATAGAGTATTTTAACGGCTTGTTTTTTGGCCTTTCCGACCTGGTTTTGACTGCTCAGCTCCCTGATTTCGGTTTTAATTGGTGGCTGCCGGTAATCCCCATGGCTGGAGGGTTGTTAGTTGGACCTATTGTTTACAAATTCGCCAAAGAAGCTAAAGGGCACGGCGTCCCGGAGGTGATGAATGCCGTTGCCCGTTTGGGTGGAATTATCAGACCAAGAGTCGCAGCGGCAAAAGCGGTTGCTTCAGCAATCTGTATCGGATCAGGGGGATCGGCTGGGCGTGAAGGACCAATAGTTCAGATAGGTTCCGCGATTGGATCTACTGTCGGGCAAATGTTCCGAATGTCAGGGGATAGGGTCAAAATTTTAGTTGGGTGCGGTGCGGCGGCTGGTATCGCATCGGTTTTTAATGCTCCTATTGCTGGTGTTTTATTTTCATTAGAAATTATTCTGGGTGATTTCGCCATTACAACATTTTCTCCGGTAATTTTATCTTCGGTAATTGCTTCGGTTGTGACCAGATCATTTTTGGGTAATCATCCTGCTTTTGCAATTCCGGAATATTCTTTAGTATCAGCCTGGGAAATCCCCTTATACATGGTTATGGGCTTGTCGCTTGGTTTTGTCGGAGTAGGTTTCACAAGAACTTTGGATCTCTTTGAAAATATCTTCGAAAAAATAAAAATGAATCCTATGTTAAAGCCGGCTCTTGGCGGGCTAATCCTGGGTGGGATTGCAATTTTTTATCCACAGGTTTTAGCCGATGGTTACGAGACGATCAAGCTCACCCTTGAAGGACAGTTTGGTTTAGCTTTGTTATTGATATTATTAGTTATGAAAATAGCGGCGACATCAATGACTCTGGGCTCTGGCAATTCGGGTGGTATTTTTGCCCCATCTCTTTTTATGGGAGCGGTTGCCGGAGGAGCTTTTGGAATCATGGTTCATTCTTTTTTCCCTGAGGTTACCGCTACTCCAGGAGCATATGCCCTGGTTGGCATGGCTGGGATGGTGGCAGCTACAACTCATGCCCCGATTACAGCCCTTTTAATCATATTTGAAATGACATCGGATTATAGAATTATTTTGCCTTTGATGATCACAGTTGTCTTCTCAGCTCTATTTGCCCGGAAATTGTTTCCTCACTCAATTTATACTGTAAAGCTGATTAGACGAGGAATTGATATAAGAGGTGGCAAAGATGTCAATATCCTGAGATCGCATAAGGTTGCTGAGATTATGGATGAGGTTTTTGAGAAGATTAATCTCTCAACAACGTTATTTGAAATATTTGCAAAAGTTGAAAAAACCAGTGATTCTTATTTCGTGGTTGTTAACAATGATGATGCCATTCAAGGGGTCATCTCTTTTCAGGATTTGAGGTCAATGTTAAGCCTGCACTCTCTTGATCAATTGGTAATTGCCAAAGACTTAGTTCAGGAGGAGACAGTGGTGGTTAATTATGATGACAATCTGGAACAGGCTTTCAAATTGTTCGGCGTTAAGGACCTGAAAATGATACCGGTGATTAATAAATATGATAAAGATAAAGTTATCGGCGTTCTTCGCCGAGAAGATATGATCGATTATTATAACCGGCAGCTTATTGAAACCCTCCGGCGATAACTTTTTTCCAATTTAGCTTATATTATCATATAGTTTCCCTGGAATAAACAATCTTGCTCTTATAAGAACCCTTTTATAAATTTAATCATGTCTGATTATGCCAAACTCAGGAATGATTTAGTCGCCGCATCAGCAGAAATTGATGGAAAGACTGTATTTAATATAAAAGATCCCATAACGGGAAGCTATTTCAGGCTTCGTGAACCTGAGTATTGGCTTATTAACCAGCTTGATGGAAAGACATCAAATGAAGATGTTGCCAATAGTTTTCGTGAAAAATTTAATCTCAATATCGACGCTGCCGGTGTATCAAAATTTGTAAGTCTGCTTGAGAAATTATTTTTTCTCGATGACGGTCGTGCGGAACAGGCCATTTCACGCGCCAGCTACAATGCTGCCAGGGGAAAATCATTTTTCTCCCGATTGCTGTTCATCAAGCTGAAAGGTTTTAATCCGGGTTCGTTTTTGGATTGGTTGACACCCCTGTACCGGCCCTTGCATAACAAATTCTGGTTTAGTGTTTCAATGCTTCTAATATTTCTGGGATTTATTGTCATGGCTGCTTATTCAGAGTATTTTTATATCGATCTTGGGGATTTATACAGCATCAGTTCAATCCTTGTAATTGTAATTTCCCTTTTTATAATAATCAGCGTTCATGAATTTGCTCATGCGGTTGTCTGCCGCTTTTATGGGGGAGAGGTGCGCGAAATAGGCTTTTTATTATTGTATTTCCAACCCTGTTTTTATTCGGATCTGTCCGATGCCTGGCTGTTTAAAAAGAAGTCTCATCGTCTGGCTGTGACATTTGCCGGACCGGTTATGCAATTAATTTTGTTCGCATTGGCGATATTCCTCTGGCGCATTACGGTTCCGGGGATTTTTATCAATGAGGTTGCCCGGGTAATTGTTGTGGTCTGCTGGGTGACAATGCTGTTTAATTTTAATCCTTTGATAAAACTCGATGGTTACTATCTTCTCTCGGACTGGGTCGATATTCCAAACCTAAGAAAAAAAGCCTTTGAATACTTAGGGTATATTTTCAAAAAAAATATTCTGGGCTGGCCGCTTGATAAAATCGAAATTACACAAAGAAAACAACGGATATATCTCTATTATTCCCTTCTGGCGCTGGCTTATTCTCTGTTTTTGCTCTTTTATTTGTTTGTAATTGCAGCAAAGTTCTTACTTGCCAAGACCGGCGGCTGGGGATTACTTTTATTTACGATTATAATAGTCTATGCTTTAAGATCCGGCATTGGGTGTGTATTTAGCGGACTGGTAAAGCACCTAAAATATATGAGGATGGTTTTGAAAAAACCCTCGAAAATAATAATATATCTGATTGCTCTTGGCAGTTTTGCTATTGGCTTTTTTGCCGTGCCATTGCCGCATCGTGTCTCCGGGGAAGTTGATGTTCGTCCGATTGCGGAGTTTTCCCTGCTTCTGAATGAATTTGGGTTGTTGGAAAGTAAAATAACGCATCGTGGAGCTAATCCGGAAAATAAAACTAATTATCTTCAAATGACTTCCAATGAAATGGCTTCGCTTCAGTTGGTCTCTTTAGTCAGGGATGGACAGGAGGTTAGCATTAATGACACCCTTGCTATTTTAGTTTCCAATCAAGTAACCAAAGAGATAATTGCTAATATTGCCGAATTGGAGAAATTTGAAGGACAATTGGAGCTTCTCAAATCTCCTCCCAAAGAGGAAGAGATTATGGAAGCTGAGACTGAGGTTGAAGCGGCTAAGTTGAATTTGGCAAAACTTGAAAAAGATTTGGCCATTATTAAGGGACTCTTTCAGAAAAATCATTCATCAAAGCAAGAATATGACCGGATTGATTCCGAAGTTAAGATAGCCGAAGCAGAGGTAGCCAATAAAACCGCACGACTTAATTTATTAAAATCCCCTCCCAAACCTGAGGAAGAGGCAGTCATCAAGGCTGAGATAAATAAGCAGAAAGCTAAAGTAGATTTTCTGAAAAAGCAGGAAGAAGCTCAGTCAATCAATGCTCCAATCAATGGAGTAATAAAAGTAAATGATGTGAATAGTGAGAGCATTCTATCCATTCTGGATTCAAGACAGATCGAAATTCTGGTTCCGGTTCCGGATTTTAATATCAAGCTCATAGAACTGAACCAGCCGGTTACATTAAAACTTCGTTCTTATTCGGATAAAACCTTTAAAGGTTATGTGGCTCATATCCCGCTTACCGCATACAACTTCAATAATCAGGCCTACTTCCCAGTTTCGGTAATAATTGAAAACGGAGATAACTTACTCCAAAAAGGAATGACCGGTTATGCGAAAATCGAGATTGGAAATTCTTCCTTATTTGAAATTGCAGCAAGAAAATTGATGTCATTTATTCGGGTTGAGTTCTGGTCTTGGTGGTAAAATAGTTCCGAATAGGAAATAATTTCCGCGTTCTGCTGTTTTTTCTCTTTTATTTCATCTTATTTTCATATTCATTAAATATTTTGTTGGCACTTTCTCGTATTTGGTTATATTGAAAGTAATAATTTAAAGAAAATATGCTCTCATTTCGAGGGGGCATATCGATGTGTCTTAATTAGGAGGTGTTACCTATGATTAATTACGAGCTCTCTCTGGAAGTCCTAGAGGCACGTATCGCACCAATCGGAATTAACAACGGTGGTCAGTTCCGCGTTGGTCCGTAAGTTAGTCTCTAGACTAACTGATCTGAGGGGCAGGTGATTTTTACCTGCCCTTTATTTTTTATATTATTTTGGATGCTGGATATTTTAGTGTACGGTCTGTGTTTTTAGTTTATTTATTTCAATCAGCAGGGATTTTATCGTTTTGTGATTTTGAAATATATTTTTATCATCTTCTGAAGATAAACCATTGGATATTTGCTGCGACAGCTGCATCCCTGTTCTATAATTTTCAAAACTGTTCTCATATTCACCGAGAATCATTCCTGTTTTGCCTAAGAGGATGTAACATCTGATTAGTTCTGGGATTAAATTGGATTGAGTGGCTTTCTGCTTCGCCATACTGATATATTTAGTTGCTTTGTCATATCCTTTATTTTTGAAATAATATTCAGCTAAATTT
>CAYPUP010000169.1:0-5565 GCA_964413795.1 uncultured Ignavibacteriales bacterium | reverse complement strand
TGGTGATGTAGCGGTTGATAATGCCCTAGGTGGTAAGATGAAGAAAGACTATACCGGAGTGCCATCGGTTATCTTCACCCATCCCGAAGTTGCTACAGTCGGTTTGACCGAAGAGACGGCCTCCAAAAACCATGAAATCTCAATTGGTAAATTTCCCATGCGGGTTTTGGGAAAAGCCCATGCTGAAAACGAAATCGCCGGCGAAGTTAAGGTTATTGCCGACTCTAAAACGGATAAACTACTTGGGGTTCATATAGTTGGTAACCATGCCACCGAAATTATCCATACTGCCGCTCTGGCCCTAAACAGGGGTTTGACCGCTAAACAATTAGGATCATTGATTTTTGGTCATCCGGTTTTATCGGAAGCTATTATGGAAGCGGCTCATGATGTTCACGGGATGTCAGTACATTTAGCCAAAAAGAAGAAATAGCGTAGAATATGCTTTAATTTCAGCTAATTTTTTAATGTTACCACATCTTCTGCCTCTGCAGTATATGCGCATGTTATCTTGTTGTCTTTCATGCGTATAGCGTCTGAGGGTTCGGTAGTGTAAATTTGAATAGCGCAAAACCTGCGTAATAGGCTTAAAGTCAGTTAATTCTAATAAATCAATGCAAATAATTATCCTGTTATCTATCAGTGCGTTATGTGGCGCAGGAGGTGTATTTATATAAATTGGCACAACTCTTGATACTATATCTTATTGAACATAGATATATATAAATGGCGGTGAATGGTATTTTCACTAGGTGGGGATTAAAGGAGTCATCCGAAAGGTTGACTCCTTAATTCTTTTAGGTTTTGGATATTCTATTTTCTATAAAAGTATGTTCTGACAAGTTCGTTTTTCTCTTCATTTATATATACTGCATACTTTTGCTGATCGACTTTATCTATAAGTGGAGCAGGTACAAAAGGGGTAATAAGTTCATAAGTGTTTCCAGGCATTAGCTTTTTTAATCTTCCCAATACAATACCGATCGGTTGTTCTCCATTATCAATCATCGATCGGGCATCTAAAGTTTCAACTACTTTTTCAAGGGTGAACCAATCAGGTTTTTTATCTGAAGAACTTGATTGATTATCTATTATTTCAATCTTATTTAATCCTACTGCCATTCGGAGTTTGTTTATCATCTCCGGAAGGCTCACTTTCCCGACCTGTGCCGCCTGTTTTAACGAAGTAACTTTGGCAACGGTTTTAAGAAGAACAGGATTGTTTAGCTTCCTGAAGGCAGGAGAAATTTCAAAAAGAATTTCTTTTAGCTCAGGGTAGCTCTCAAGTAGTTGGCCAACTTTTGTGTCAGGTGTAATCTCCGTTTTATCAGACATTGAATTTATCCTTGTCGGTTTCATAGGATAAAATTCTTTGTTCTCCGGACAGGGCTCTTTTTTGGGTTAGGTTCTGGCTTACTTCCAACGTCCCGAGATAGTTTCCCTCTTTATCCCTTAAAGCAAAATATTCAATATGAATAAATTGTCCTTTGAGATTTATCCAAAAGGGGGCATGATCCTGAAGACCGGCATGAAAATCATCGAGTATTTGATTTACGATATGTACGCTTGAAGGAGGGTGGCAGAGTTGAACTTTTCTTCCCAGAATTGCCCTGTTGCGGGCAAAAATTCTTTCCCGACCATGAGAAAAATATCGAACGGTATCATTTTTATCTACGAAGGTAATATCAAATGGAATTGTGTTCATGACCGCTTCCAGCTCATCCGGAGTAAAACTACCGGTGGGAAGCTGGATGCGTGAGTCAGTCTTTTTTACCTCAGGTTTTGAAATCGATGAGTGCTTCGGCTTCCATTCATCGATCGGATCATAAAGGCAAAACCCGATTTCCAGGCTCTGATTGTAAATACTGTACCATTCTTCGTCGGTCAAAGTATCCATGCACATCGGTAAAAGAATCTCGGTTTCTTTATAAATCATTTCATCGATACTTTTCGAAGCGGGTTTAAGTACTAAATCTATTATAGACTCCACTTCTTCTGCTGTAATCTCATCTCCGGTATTTAGAAGTGTTTCCAAACCTGCTTTCAGCAATTCTCTGGTTTCATCATGCTTACCCCACATGACAGCAGGGGGGCCGGTGATGTTATGTTTCTCTAAATAAGGGAAAAGCAAATTCTCTTTTCTCAGGTAATGCTTCTCAACATCAAAAAGAGCATTAAAGCGTATTCTTATTTGATCGAGAATTATATTTACATCATTATCATCGAGAGTACTTATTTGATCATAAAGCTTGTTCAATGATTCCACTTCGAAATGGAGAGCTTCGTTTTCTTTGGCAAAAGTGTGAACCGGGTGTCCCGGTGGAGGAGTCTTGGAACCTTTAAGAGTGATGTTTCCTTTTAATACCTGAGAATGGATATCACATAATTTTAAGATCTCTTCCTGCGGTAATCCTTCTGCAATCAGTTCTTGTTCAACTTTGACAACATCTTCATAAGGGACTTCACCCATAATACGGGCAATCTGTGATTTGACCGCTTCGGGGGCTTCCCCTTTGTGCAACTGGAGGATCATGTGTTTTAACAGATCCAGTCTTTTCCGGGCATTATCTATAAGTTCACTCATTTAAAACCCTTAATTATTAGTGTTGGAAATTTTTGTTTTTTCATTTAAGTACTTTATATCGTTTGTGCTCGTCGGGTGACCCAGACTATGGATTTCTTTCTGGTTTTTGAGATAGACCTCGACCGGAACATTATTCTGCCAGTTACCGCTCAGTATTCCCAACCCGGTGACGACCATAAAAATTACAACAACCCCTATAGCCACCCATCGGGGTTGAATTACTTTTCTTGTCGGTACAAATTTTAATTCCAGGGTATTTGAAACCGGACAGGTATCAACACAATTCATGCAGGAGGTACATTCGTCAGAGATTACGTTTTTAATTTTATCTACTTTTATAAATGAGGGACAGACTTTGGCGCAGCGGGCGCACTTAATACAGGTATCTTCGTTTCTTTTGATTTTGTTGGGGCTGAGGAGTGAGGTAATTCCCAGTAAAGCCCCGTAAGGACAAAGGTAACGGCACCAGAAGTTTCTGATCGGAATTGACAAAAGCAAAAGAAAACTTATAACGATCAATGAAAACCGGGAAATGTCGGCAAAGAAATAGTACATTTTGACATCCGAAATCAGATTGTAAGGGGAATTAAGGAATTCTTGAAGGGAGGCTCTGCTCATAAGGAAGAAAATTGAATAGACAAAGAATAACAGCAGAAGATATTTTAGACTTCTTAAAGGATAATCCATCCAATTTGGGACTTTAAGTTTTCTGCCGAAAATCTTCTGACCCAAATCTCCTAAAGCTTCGGAAATAAATCCGACTGGACATAACCATGAACAAAAAGCTTTTCCAAAAACCAGTGATAACAGAATAATGGCACAAAGGATAAACAGACCGGCCGGGTGATAGGGGTGGATCGTGCCTGTCAGAATAAATTGATACAAGCTCATAAGGGAGCTGATCGGAAGGAATCCTTCGACACCGGGAGGACGATTTATAAATGCTGATTGGCCGTTTGTCTCTAAATATTTTATAAAGAAATAAAACTCTACCCCGATCCAAATACACAACAGGGCAAAAGCAGACTGAACTATCAGTCGGATTTTCTGAATTGTCCGGGCTGAATTTTCCGGAGCGTTTTGACTGATTGGTCTGGTATAAATTCTCATATTTTCAAAACCTTAATTGAGTCCTAACTCCCTATCTTTTAATTTAACTGAAAGATTTCTCAAGAATCACCCCTTTGATACCAATAGTATGAACTTCAATTGGTATTTCAGAGCAGATTTCCTTGTGAGCCATCGTCGCTACCTGAGCGATTCCATTACAGCAGGGAACTTCCATTTTCAAAACAGTAATATGTGATGGTTTTGCCTCTTTGAAAATATCTTTTAGCTTGTCCAGATAGAATTTCAGGTCATCAAGTTTGGGACAGCCAACCAGAACCGCCCGATTGGAGAGATAACGGGTATGAAAATCAGGTACAGTAAAGGGAACGCAATCAGCACAAATAAGCAGGTCGGCACCTTTCAGAAATGGGGCATGGGGTGGGACAAGCATCAGTTGAATGGGCCAGTGATTGAGCTGCGAGGGAAGGCCGGCAGGAATAACTTCGGATACTGATTTGTTGGCTGCTCCAAACTGGCGTGCCATTGATCCCGGGCAGGAGGAGGACAGAGCTATCGGTTGTGGTTTTCTTTCAATTTCATTTAGTTTAAACAAATGCTCCTCAACCGCCCTTTCATCGAATTCATCGGCCTCTCTCTCTTCGATAGTAATTGCGCCCAACGGACAATCTCCCAAACAAGCACCCATGCCGTCGCATAAATTATCACCGGCCAGTCGAGCTTTACCGTTAATAATTTGAATTGCACCCTCAGCACATGAAGGAACACATTCTCCACAGCCATCGCACAAATCTTCATCTATCAGAACAACTTTTCTTAAAGCCATAACTATCTCCCTTAAAAGATTCTTTTTTCTGATAGTATTATCGGAAATTGGTCTGAATTAGTCCTTGATCTAAGTCAAGATAATCAAATTTTTTCACCGTCGGCAATTGCCTCCAGAGCTTCAAAATTCAGTATCTCTATTTTTTTACCGTTAACGATAATAATTTCGGCATCCCGGAATTTGCGAAGGGTGCGGGAGAGGGTTTCACTGATTGTCCCTATACGGGTTGCTAACTGAGCTTTGCTTATGGTAAGGGTAAAGCTGTGGCTATTTATTTTTTCAGTTTCGGAAATCAAATAGGAAGCTAATCTGGCAGGAACCTCTTTAAGGGAAAGCTCTTCGATCATCCGGGTAAAATCTCTTAACCAGGCTGAAAGAGAACCGATTATTTTTAAGGCAATTTGCGGTGATGTTTTTAAAAGTTGTATAAATTCATTTTTTGGGAAAAAGGCAACAATCGAATCCTCAAGAGAAACACAATTGGCCGGATAACCTTTACCTTTGAAAATTGCCGCTTCGGCAAAGATATGTCCGGGGCGGATAATATGAAGAGTATATTCTTTCCCTTCAGATGAGGATTTGTAGATTTTCATACTCCCGGATAACAATAAAAAGAACCCGGTTGCCTGATCTCCCTCCCAGAAAAGGAGGTTTTTTTTCTTTATATTTCTAATTTGGGCAATATGGGAAAGTTCTTTTATTTCTTCGTTGTCTAATTCAGAAAAGAGAGGGCACTTATTTAATAATTCTTTAGAATCCATAGCCTATAAATAATAGTATTAATATTCTTTGACAAGTAATCTCTGTAGTATAAATTATAATTTAGAGCTGTTTAACGTAATTATTTATATCAACTTGACCAATATTATAAATTGCATATATTATTATACATAAGATACTGCGAATAATGTCTATATAATATAAATTATGTCTTATCAGGACGCATAATTTAAACTGATCTTAGCGGGTGGAGGTATAATGACAAATCTAAAACTATATCGTGTAGGCTTTTTATGTTTATTAGCCCTTTTTTTAAATGCCAGTACTGCTAAAGCTCAACTTCCAAGTTATTATGATCTTAGAAATG
>CAYPUP010000168.1:3584-5618 GCA_964413795.1 uncultured Ignavibacteriales bacterium | reverse complement strand
AATAATACGGTAATTGGGCATAATGTGACCATTCATGCTGATACGATAATCGGTGATAATGTTCGAATCGATGACGGAACGGTTATTGGTAAACTTCCGATGCGGGCCGCCAATTCTGCGGTGACCAAAGATCAGAAATTACCTCCCTGCAAAATTGGATCGGATTGTATCATAGGCGCCAATGCGGTTATTTATCGCGGTTCGGATATTGATCAAAAAGTTCTGGTGGCGGATCTGGCCACGGTAAGAGAAAATGTAAAAATCGGCCGCAAAACGATTGTCGGGCGCGGAGTCGCAATCGAAAATTATTGTAATATAGGCAAATACTGCAAACTGGAAACCAACAGTTATATCACCGCTTATTCCGATCTTGATGACCGAGTTTTTATAGCTCCCTGCGTGGCTACTTCAAATGATAATTATGTCGGTCGGACCGAGAAGCGTTTTAAAAATTTCAAAGGTGTCATAGTCAGAAAAGGGGCGCGAATAGGCGTAAACGCCACTATCCTGCCCGGTAAAGAAATCGGTGAAGACTCATTGGTTGCCGCCTCAGCTCTGGTTCATAAAGATGTCCCTGCCGGTAAAATTGTCGCCGGTATTCCCGGCAAAGCGATTAAAGATGTACCCGAAGAACAGCTCCTGAAAAATCAGGGTTGGAAAGACGATTGAGGAAAAAATGGCTGTACAATTATTAGACGTCAACAGGCAATACCAGCTGTTAAAATCTGAAATGGATGAGGCTATACTTAATGTTTTGTCTCATGGAAAATTTATTTTAGGTCCGGAAGTAAAAAAACTCGAAGAAGAAATTGCATCGCTCTGCAATGTGGGATATGGAATCGGGGTGGCATCTGGAACCGATGCTCTTTTATTAGCCAATCGGGCTGCCGGGGTGCAGCTGGGTGATGAAGTGATCACAACTGATTTTTCATTCTTTGCTACTGCCGGTGTTGTCAGCCGTTTGGGAGCGGTTCCGGTCTTTGTCGATATCGAACCGGACAGTTATAACATCGATCCCAACCTGATCGAAAAAGTAATCACCAAAAAAACAAAAGCTATAGTCCCGGTACATCTTTTTGGACAGGTTGCTGATATGGATCCGATTATGGCGATTGCTAAAAAGTATGGTTTAGTGGTTATAGAAGATGCTGCTCAGGCTATAGGAGCGGAATATAAAGGACGCAAGGCCGGATCAATTGGAGAGTATGGCTGTTTTTCTTTTTATCCTTCAAAAAATCTGGGTGCAACCGGTGATGCCGGCATGATTGTAACGGATAATAAGGAAAACAATGATAGCTGTAAAATGCTGAGAGTACATGGGGCAGAGCCAAAATACTATCATAAAATTGTCGGTTACAATTCCCGTTTAGCCTCTATGCAGGCAGCCGGATTGCTGGTTAAATTAAAATCCCTGCAGTCATGGTCTGAAAAACGAATTGAGAATGCCAGGCGCTATACTGAAGCCTTTAAGGATATTCCCAATATCAAGACGCCAAAGGTTATGGATTACAGCACTTTTCATATTTTCAACCAGTATACCATTGCAGTCCCCGACCGTGATGGTGTCATGGCGAAACTGCATGAAAAAAAGATTGGTTGTGAAATATATTACCCGGTGCCGTTTCATCAACAGGAATGTTTTGCATCGCTGGGCTATAAAAAAGATGACTTCCCCGCTACCAGAAAAGCTGCAGCAGAAGTTCTCTCTATTCCGATATATTCGGAATTGACCAGAGAAGAACAGGATGAAGTTATTTCGGTTTTAAAGGAAATTGTATCATAATAAAAATATTACATCAGGGTAAACCTGTGGTTTGAATTCAAAATTTTTAAAACAGTCCTTTGTTGCCGCCAGTATCATCACCATGGGCACTAATGTTCTGGGCCGGGTCTTTGGTTATGCGAGGGAAGCGGTGGTAGCTGGGTATTTCGGAACCAGCGCTGCTTTTGATGCTTTCCTGATAGCTTTTACCATCCCGGAAATTATAACATTTATTATCTTTGCTGCCATTCCGCTTGCTCTGATTCCTTTTA
>CAYPUP010000168.1:0-3484 GCA_964413795.1 uncultured Ignavibacteriales bacterium | reverse complement strand
CCAACCGGCATGTTTGTGGTTTCATTTGCGATGGCATCATTCCCCTGGATTTCAGATTTTTCATTACCTTCCTATGCAGAGAAGTTCAAAAGACTATACAATGAAAGCCTTGGTCTTATTATTTTTCTGATGAGCTTTGTGGCCGCCGCAGTCATTTTATTTTCACCAGAAATTGTTAGTTTGGCTTTACAGCGGGGAGCTTTTGATAATCAATCAATGATACTGACCTCAGGGCCGTTAAAGTATTTTGCCATAGGGATAGTCTTTTATTCAGTTTACATTTTTCAAATGCGATTCTATTATGCCCGTTCGGAGTTGTCGAAGTTAGGCTTGTATCTGGTGCTTATGCTGGTTATCAAGATTACTTTTAGTCTTTTGCTTATTGAACGCTTTGAACAAAATGGACTGGCGATAGCCACATCGGTTGCCTGGCTGGCTGGTTTTGTCTTAATGAGCTGGGATTTAGGGAAGCGTCTGAGGATAAATTATTTCAAAACAATAATCCCTCAGGCGGCAAAAATTTTAATTGCTTTGACCTTTACCACTGTTCTCTGGCTTTTAATAAATGACTATTGGCCGATTGATAGTAATTATAATCTTTTTGAAACACTGCTGCGTTTTACAGCAATCATTTGTTCCGGTGGAATTTTATTTTTGCTTATATCATTGATGTTGAAATTACAGGAACCAAAAATTGTTGTAGGTTTGTTAAGAGGTAAATTATTTAAAAACGAAAGCTAAGATATTAGGCGCCATCTGATTTTAGAAGGCAAGGTTCTTAGGGCATTAAATCGTCCATTTAGATATTTGTTCCATTTACTGCCGTACTCTTTGAATAATTCATTACCTGTTATTTGATGCATAACTTCCAATTGAGCTATATGAAGACGGTGGTAATGCACGGCTGCGGGATTAACCAGTTCATCTTTTGAAATATGATAAAACGACCAGTAACCCATATCAAATTTAGGAAGCAACGTTTCCAGAGATTTTAAGCCGGTCTGATACAGTTTATCTGCCCTGGAATTATTGTTTACCCTGATCAGATCGTGCAAACCCCAGAGAGTATAGATAAAGCCATTAAGTACCCTTTTGACAGGAAATGACGGATATTCTTCGTAAAATATTATTCCCTCTTCGTCGCTTGTAACACCTCCGTCCTTAATATCAAGATCAAAAATATCGAGAGCTCTGGAACTGCTTTTGATATATTTTTCATCATTTGTAATTTTAAATGCTCTGGTAAGACAGGATAATGCCAAACCCTGAATCATTGCCGAAGGGTGCGGATCAATTAGGTTAAACTTTGGCATGGGGAATGGAGAGAGCCAGGAACCATCGGGTTGCTGCTGATCTACAAACCAATCGGAGATTTTAATAAACTTATCAAGTGATGCTCTGTTATCGGTATCTAAATATACCTGTAGATGTCCAAGGGCATAAAATGAAATCAATACCGGTAAATAATCTGTTTTTTCTTTTTTTTGATAAAGCGGAATACCCATCTGATCAAAGGGACCGTTATATAAAGCTCTTTGTGACTGGTTTAAATAATAATTAAGAAAATTGTCAGGATTATAAGATATATCACGAGCTGAATGGTAATAATTTTTTGACCTTATGCCTATATATTCCAATAAGTTGTTTATTTGTTCCATCTTACCAGCCATACTTCAAACTATCAGATTTAAATAGCTTTTTCAAGACTTTTAACAATTATAAACTGGAAATCGATAAATAATCTCATTATTGTAAGTTATGGCATCAAAACGAATAGTGATATTTGGCTGGACCGATTCTATTCACATACAAAAGTGGGTGGCAGGTCTCCAGGGTAGGGGTTATGAACTGAAAGTAATTACCCTTGGTTGTCCGGAGTTAAAAAATTGCCTTACAATTAATTTCCCAAGAAGAAACAGACTGGCATATTTTTATTATGCCGGCGCTGCCGCCCGGGAAGCTCTTCAATTTAAACCGGATCTGGTTCACGTACATTATATATCAGGATTTGGGTTATGGGCTCTTAAAACACATTTTATTCCAACAGTAGCATCAGTTTGGGGTTCTGATATTAAATCTTCTAACAGAGGTTTTTTCAGCCGTAAAATTGCTGAGCGATTACTTTCGAAAATGACAACAATAACCGCAACCTCCAATTTCTTAAAAAGCAAAGTGGTAGATATTAATCCTGAGTTTGAGTCGAAAACCGAGGTAATTCCATTTGGGGTTGATACTACTGAGGATTATAAACCTCTACCGGCTGAAAAGACTTTTCGCTTATGTTATATCAAAAGACTTCGTCCGGTATATGGCCCCGATGTTATGCTCAAAGCTTTGGCTCTTGCAAAAAAAACAAATCCTGATATATTGTTATCAATAGCTGGTGATGGCGAGATGAGTGCTGATCTGCACAAAATGGTAAAAGAATTAGATCTTGAAAAAAATGTAGAGTTTACCGGCTTCATTGATAACAAAGAAATTTACCCGTTTATAAGCAAACATCATGCGGTCGTGATGCCGTCACGGGAAGAAGGTTTTGGAGTGGCTGCGCTGGAAGCCGGAATTTGCGGAAGACCGATTATCGCCACCAATGTCGGAGGGATTCCGGAAATAGTTATAAACAATAAAACAGGAATATTAATCCCCCGTGATGACCACCACGCCTTATCACAAGCAATGCTTTTACTTGCTGATGACCGTAAATTGACAGAAAATCTGGGAAGACAGGGATATGATTATGTTAAGGAAAAATACTCCTGGGAAGGCTCTCTTGACAAAATGGTTAATTTGTATGAGAGGTTGATCGATGACTCAAAAAAAACAAAATAAGATTCCGCTGTTTGATTTAAAACTGACGGCTCATACCAAAAAAGAAGTCAACGCGGTTTTAAATTCAGGATGGTTAACGTCCGGACCGGTAGTAGAAAAATTTGAAAAAGAAATGGTTAAATTTCTGAATGTCCCCTATGTCACCGCTGTAAGTTCGGGAACATCAGGACTGCATCTCGCCCTGCAGTCAATAGGAGCCGGATCAGGGATGGAAGTGATCACATCACCCTTAACTTATGTCGCTACGGTGGAAGCCATCATTCAGGCCGGAGCTTATCCGGTTTTTGCTGATATAAATCCGGCGACCCTTACCATAGATCCGCGCGATGTTAGACAAAAAATTTCCCACAAGACCCTGGCAATTGTGCCGGTGGACATGGCCGGTTATCCCTGCGACTATGCCGCTTTAAATAAAATCTGCGATGACAATTCGGTGGCTATGATTGCCGACTCGGCTCATGCCATTGGAGCGGCCTATAAGAAAAAATCGATTCCTCATCACTGCGACGGAGCTGTTTACTCATTTTACTCCACCAAAAATCTTACTTGCGGAGAGGGAGGGCTGGTTGCTACCCGCCATAAAATTCTCGGCAACCGAGTGCGTATGATTACCGGCCATGGCCTCAGTAAAAGCACGTACAAGCGGAAAAAAGAT
>CAYPUP010000167.1:0-5630 GCA_964413795.1 uncultured Ignavibacteriales bacterium | reverse complement strand
TCTCTGAATGTCAAAACTCAAGAGTTTTGACCTACTCCTGTATGGCAGGCTAAGACCTGATAGAACATAAAAAAGGCGGATCCGTGACGGATTCACCCTACAGAACATCAAAATATGCTTTATTTCTCGTAGAGGCACAGCATGCCGTGCCCCTACAAAATTATATGCCTGCAAAGATCCATAATTTATTAGAATATAGAAGTGGCAAGGTCACAAAAAACCCTCGGGCAATTAAGACCGAGGGTTTTTAATTTTATGTGCGGATGGTCGGACTCGAACCGACATGGATTGCTCCACTACCCCCTCAAGATAGCGTGTCTACCAATTCCACCACACCCGCTTAAAAACATTTTACTTATTTTCCAGAATCGACAGGTGTCGTGTTAATTTCAATCGGAGTTACCTGAATCGGAGATTCCTGTCCGGTTGAATCCGCAAGCATTTGTTCCTGCTGTAAACGCTGTTGTTCCAGAGCCCGCTCACGGTCGGCCTGCGCCTGACGAGTGACAGCTGATTCTGTAACAGTTTCATCAGTAGTTCCAATATTAATTCTGTTTCCTGATGAAATAAAAGCCAGCGACACACAGTTGACCATAAACAGGATAGCCAGAACGGTAGTAGCTTTTGACAAGAATGATCCCGCTCCGCGTCCACCAAAAACAGCGCCGCCCAATCCGCCGCCTCCGCCGCCAAAGGCTGATCCGGCTAAACCTTCACCCTTAGCTGATTGTAAAAGCACGACCATAATCAGGCCGATACAAACAATTACATGAAAAGTAACCCAGGCAATAAACAATTAGAAACCTCCGTCTATACTGCTTTAATAATTCCAATAAAATCGTCCGCTTTCAGCGAGGCACCGCCAATAAGGCCGCCATCAATATCCGGCTGTTCAAGCAGACTGGCGGCATTTTCCGGTTTCATCGATCCGCCATATAAAATCGGGATAAGCTCCGCTGCATTACGATCAATCAGCACAACCTTCTCCCGAATAAACTTATGAACTTCCTGAGCCATTTCAGGTGTGGCCGTTTTACCGGTTCCAATCGCCCACACAGGCTCATAAGCAACAACCGACCGACTAATCATATCGGTCGAAAACTCTGCAAGGCATCCATCAATTTGTCCGCCGACAACCTCTTCCGTTTTACCGGATTCGCGTTCTTCGGCTGTCTCACCGACACATATGATTGGAATCAGTCCTTTGGCAAGAGCCAGCCTGGCTTTTTCATTAACAAGCTGATCAGTCTCACCATGAAACTGCCTCCTCTCAGAGTGGCCCAATATAACATGGGTCGCCCCGGCTGTCAATAGCATGTTAGCTGATACCTCGCCAGTATATGCACCTTTTTCATGGGCGGACATATCCTGAGCCCCGATTTTTATGTGGCTGCCAGACAAAAGCTTAGAGGCAAAATATATTGATGTAAAAGGTGGGCAGACCAAAATTGTCACTTTATCATTTTTTGAGTTGCCGTTTAAGAGGTCATGCAAAAGGGTTTCGGTCTCTTCAATAGTCCCGTTCAGTTTCCAATTTCCGGCAATGATAATCTCCCGCATCAAACCACTCCGACCTTTATTTGATTTGTCAGAGCGGCAATACCCGGAAGTATTTTACCTTCGAGAAATTCAAGCGAAGCTCCTCCACCGGTTGAGATATGGGACAGTTTGTCATCCAGTCCTGCCTGGGAAACAGCCGCAGCTGAATCACCTCCGCCTACAATGGTAGTAGCTCCATGTTTTGTAAGATCAGCCAATATTTTCGCTATGGCGATTGTTCCACCGGCAAAGGGCTTGTGTTCAAAGACACCCATCGGACCGTTCCAGATAACGGTTTTACAATCAGCTAATTTCTCTTTGAATAATTTTATTGTATCAGGACCGATATCAAGCCCCATCATTCCATCTGGAATTTTACCAACCTTTACAACTTTAGTCCTGGCATTATCAGAAATTTCCGAAGCGACAATGGCATCCGAGGGGAAAAATAGTTTGGCGCGGGAGCTTTGTACTTTTTTAATTATCTCGCCGGCAAGTTCAACCTTTTCATTATCAATCAGAGAATTTCCAATCTGATAGCCCATCGCTTTGGCAAAAGTGAAAGCCATCCCACCGCCAATTAATAAAAGATCAACTTTGTCCATCAAGTTAGTGATGACATCAATTTTCCCGGCGATTTTTGCTCCGCCAAGAATAGCCGCAAAGGGGCGTTTCGGTTCTGTTAATGCCTGCCCCAGATATTTGATTTCCTTTTCAATAAGAAATCCGGCAATGGCCTGATCAAAGTATCTGGTAACCCCTTCGGTTGAGGCATGTGCCCGGTGTGCCGATCCAAAAGCATCGTTGACATAAATATCACCGAGAGAAGCTAACCTTTTTGCAAATTCAGGATCGTTTTTGGTCTCCTCGGCATGGAAACGAAGATTTTCAAGAAGCAAACAGTCACCATCTTTCATCTTCCTGATAACATTCGATGCTTCCGGTCCGATACAATCCTCGGCAAACCCGACTTCCATACCCAAAAGCTCCGACAATCTTTTTGCTACGGGACGAAGGGACATTTCAGGAACATGTTTTCCTTTTGGCCTTCCGAGATGCGAGCAGGCTATAACTTTACCGCCATCATTGAGAATTTTTTTCAATGTCGGCAGCGCCGCTTTGATGCGGCTGTCATCGGTAATATTCTGCTTATCATCAAGAGGGACATTAAAGTCAACTCGAACCAGCACTCTTTGCGAGCGAAAATTGATATCGGCCACAGTTACTTTATTCATTTTATCAATCCTTAATAATGTAGATTTACAACATTATTTCCATCATATCCAGCATACGGTTGGAGAAACCCCATTCATTATCATACCAGCTGAACACTTTCACGAAATTTCCGTTGGTCATAGTCATCTCACTGTCAAAAATAGAGCCATGGGGATTGCCCACTACATCTATCGAAACAATCGGTTCATCACAATATTCTAAAGCCTTGGAAAGTCCGGGTGTTGCCGCTGCTGCTTTCATTGCGGCATTTACTTGTTCTTTAGTCACTTCTTTTTCGAGAATCACGGCCAGATCAACCATCGAACCATCCGGGGTCGGGACACGGATAGCGCAGCCATCCATTTTGCCTTTTAATTCGGGAATAACCAGAGCGATTGCTTTGGCGGCTCCGGTAGTTGTTGGCACCATCGAAAGGGCTGCCGCTCGGGCTCTCCTCAAATCATCAAGGGGAGCATCGAGGATTTTCTGTCCGGCGGTGTAGGAATGGATAGTGGTCATGAAGCCTTTGACAATACCAAAATTATCCATCAAAACTTTGCATATTGGGGCCAGACAGTTGGTAGTGCAGGAGCCAACCGATATTACATGGTGTTTGGTTTTGTCATATTTTTTACAATTGATGCCTGTTATAAAGGTTCCATCGATATTTTTATCTTTAACTTTAGCCGGTGCCGAGATGACAACTTTTTTTGCCCCGGCAGTAATATGTTTTGAGGCTGTTTCCATTGTACGAAACAGACCGGTACATTCCAGAACGATATCAGCCCCAAGTTTTCCCCAGGGAAGATTAGCTGGATCACGCTCGGCCATAACCGGGATAGATTTACCATTCACGATTAAGTTATTTCCCTCAACAGAAATATCACCGGGGAATCTTCCATGGACAGAATCATATTTTAACAGATGTGCTAATGTTTTGGCGTCGGTGATATCGTTGATACCGACAAATTCAATATCCTTATTCCGGGCAGCTTTGAAAACCAGCCGACCAATCCGACCAAATCCGTTAATTCCAACTTTCATCGCATCCTCCGTTTATCTCATGGCATCATTTCGACTGGAAAAGATATTTCACTCCTATCAAAATGACAAATGCATCATAATTTCGTATCGACAATAAAGGGTCAGAAAAATCAATCGACAAGTATTTAACACTTAACTCCAACCCTATAATATTACTTATCGGATAGTCTATCCCTCCACCGAAGCAATAATTAAAATCTGTAGCTGTTTTTTCACCATAATAATCATAATAATAGTAATTAGTGGTAAACTGAACTGATCTGCGCCCATAATAAACCCCGCCCCCGCCCATAAGATACGGCTGCAGCTTAAAATCAAATGAGCCAAGAGGATAGAACTTAGCTTGGGCAAGAAAAGTATATATCAAAAGGTTACCGACATTTTCAATATTGTCTTCAATAAAAGTTACCGATCCCCGGTTGACCAACCCAAGTGAGCCTTCCAAAACAAGCGATGGGAACAATCGGTATCCGTAAAAAGCCTCAAAGGCAACATTCTCTTCTTTTATCTTTGATTTAAAACTACTGTTTTCACTTGAGTCTGTAAGAGGCGGGATTTCCCCCCGATTGCTCCAGACGCCAAGTCTGATACCGGCCTGATGCTGCTTATTAAAAAGAAATTTTGATTCTGTTTCTAATTCTTCTGCTTTAACAGATGAAAATGATGCAAAAGTGATCGATGAAATTATAGTAACGGAAATTAGAAGATTTAATTTTGATATAATTTGTTTCATTATAAACCTGTAAATTTAGTTAAGCCATATTATTCGTTCTTATAGAATATCAATTTATTATGGCCATAGTCAAACAGTACTTTGAATTTATTTAACAATTGATTGCCGATATTCCCGGCTAATTGGGATGACCCGGCCAAGCCTTTTCCTTGCGATGGTATTATCACTTCAACATCGGACAAAATAATTTGACCGATTTGAAACTCTTGCGCTGTCCCTGATAAACTCTCCAGCTTTCCTCCGATTCCGCCAAACGTATCACTATTTGTTCTTTTATTTTCCAAAAAATTAAACAGGTCATGCCTGTTGACAAACTGTTTATGCAATACCAACCCATATGAGTTGCCGAGATCGACAATAAAATCACCTTTTATTCCCTCTATTTCTCCTTCTATTGTCGGAACTAACATTGTCAGCTTAAAGGGAATCTCCTCTCCCCCTGCCGGAGGTGTAAATTTATCAGAGTTGAATATGGTTAATTCTGAGTTTTGGTAATCCACCATAACCGGGAATCGGGAAAGGAAATCATGGCCGAGTATTCCCCCAAAGTCATTATCAGTAGGTAATATTTTTTCAAAATCGCTTAAATCCATCGTACCGGCAATCTGGTTTAACAATACCAGCGACCCGATAGAAATGGAATCGGTCCTGACTAATTGTACTTCATCAAAGCCGGCAATCCCTACTACCGGCATAGTACCGGCAACTTCAAGTCCCAAATCAGCGATCGCATCCGAATTGAAAAAATTGGCCGAAGCACCCGAATCCAATATAAACCAGATTTTTTTCTTACCATTTAACGATGCCAGAAACCAGATATGATCATATTTATATTCAAATGGGATTTTGATTAGTTCATCATTATTATTAAACCTGAAATCAGCGATTTCCTTTTCAGGTATTTGAAAAATGCCGTTGTTCATTTCCGGGTTGATTAGGATTGAATCGACATCAAATATTATTGACATCGATGTGCCGGTATATAGAACATTATAATGGAAAGGAAAATAAATCTCTGAAATTTTACGGAAATCATCATATTCCGTTACAGTGGTAATATTATCTAATTTATCAATCAACTTCGTTCTCATACCGGTTA
>CAYPUP010000166.1:0-5641 GCA_964413795.1 uncultured Ignavibacteriales bacterium | reverse complement strand
TTTTTCAACACGCCCGGATCACAGGGATCCGTGCCCTACGAGAATTTTATGGTTTGTCATTTCTCTGTCATACTCGCGAAAGCGGGTATCCATGCTATAACTGGATTCCCGATCAAGGGTTATTCTCTTCAAACTGTCAGGAAAGGATTCCTGACAGCGCAAATAAATTAATGATTTGTCAATTTTTCCCCTCGGTTCATTACAAATTGACAACCACCTAAAACTTCGCAATATTCAGACTATGTTTATTGATTATGTTGAAATTGATCTTAAAGCCGGTGACGGCGGTAATGGCTGTGTCGCCTTTCATACGGAAAAATATATCCCCAAAGGTGGTCCCGATGGCGGCGATGGGGGGCGTGGCGGAAGTGTTATCGGTGTCGCCAATCCACATCTGACTACCCTGCTGGATTTCAGATATAAAAGGCACGCCAAAGCCAACAACGGCAAACCCGGCGAGGGATGTTTGTGTTCCGGCAAATCAGGCAGTGATCTGGAAATTCAACTCCCGGTCGGAACTCTTGTAAAAGACCTCGATACCAATGAATTGATCGCCGATTTTGATGAACCGAACAAAAGAATAATCCTGGCCAAAGGGGGGCGTGGCGGCTGGGGCAATGATCATTTTAAAACAGCTACCAATCAGGCGCCAAGAATCGCCAAACCGGGACAACCGGGCGAGCAAAAACGAGTATCGCTTGAATTAAAACTACTGGCCGATGTTGGTCTGGTGGGGCTGCCCAATGCTGGCAAATCCACAATTTTGTCGGTTTATTCTGCCGCTCGCCCCAAAATAGCCGATTATCCCTTCACCACTTTAGTCCCCAACCTCGGTATTGTAAAACTTCATGGCTACAATTCCTGCGTGATGGCTGATATCCCCGGTCTTATCAAGGGGGCGGCTCAGGGGAAGGGATTAGGCCACCAATTCTTAAAACATATTCAGCGGACTCGGCTTATTGTTTATATTATCGATGTCAATGATGTCATGATCAACGATATTCTGGAGACATTAAGGCAGGAATTGAGAAGTTTCGATCCCGATTTGCTTAAAAGGCAATCATTGGTCGTTGTTACCAAGCTTGACACCGTCAGTAAAGACGACATAAAAGTGATTTCCAAAGACTGGCCTGATGATTATATTATGTTATCGGCTGTCACCGGAATGGGGTCAGACAAATTCCTGAATGCGATAGAAAGTGCACTGTATGGACAGAAATAGAAAAGAAAAACTAATCCAGACTGTTGCCCTGCTAAAAGTACCCGGAATAGGCCCGCAGCGTTTTAAAAATCTTATCAATTCCTTTGGTTCAATATCAGATGTAATAAAAGCCCCCCTTTCCGAACTTGAAAAAGTAAGAGAATTTTCGCGCTCTCTTGCTTCAGAGTTAAAAGAATCCTATGATGAAGCTAAAGCATCTGAAATTGTCGAACAAATTGAAAAATTAAAATGGGATTTTCTTTTTTCCGATGAAAATGAATACCCCCGCCTTCTTAAAAATATTTCTCGTACTCCTCCCCTCATTTTTAATATTGGTCGGCCGATTGACATCAACGACCGCATGATAGCTATTGTCGGAACCCGCCATCCTACCGACAGCGGCCGCCAAATGGCTTTCCAACTGGCTCGGGGACTAGCCTCGGATGGAATCGTAATCGTTTCCGGAATGGCTGAGGGAATAGATTCATCAGCTCATGCCGGAGCCCTGGATGCCGGCGGTAAAACCATGGCTGTCTGGGGGAGTTCACTGGATTTTATCTTTCCGGCTTCAAATAAATCCCTCGCTGAAAAAATAAAAGAATCGGGTACTATAATTTCTGAATATTTCCCTGGAACCAGACCTGATAAAGCATTATTTCCGGCCAGAAATCGTATAATATCCGGAATGTCCGAAGGTGTAATTGTTGTTGAAGCCGGCCAAAAATCCGGTGCCTTGATAACCGCTGCTCTGGCAATTGAACAGGGTCGGCATGTTTTTGCCGTTCCCGGGTCACCCCTCTCAAAAACCAGTATAGGAACCAATCAATTGATAAAAGATGGTGCTTCCCTTATAACATCAGTTGAAGATATTTATGCTGAACTTCCCACGCTCAAAGGGAAAGTTTTTTCAAAAAAGTTTTCCATACCACCCGATTTAACCGACCTGGAAGAACAATTGATTGAACTGATTTCATCGGAACCAATTCATTTAGACCAGCTTTCCAGAGCAACCAACCTTTCAATCGGCGAATTATCCCAACTACTTCTGGCTCTTGAACTTAAAGGGGTTGTTCGTGAATTATCAGGAAAGAGATTCGTGTTATCCGAAGAATTCACCTCATGCTAAGACAAAACGCCACTATTAAAAATAAATATGGACTTCATGCCCGTCCCTCAGCGGCTCTGGTCAGTACCGCTTCCAGATTTCAGTCTGAAGTTCTAATCAGCAAAGAAGGCCATCCCATTAACGGCAAATCAATTATGGGAATTTTGACTATCGAAGTAAACGGCCCGGATGAAGCTGAGGCACTAAAGGCAATTATCGATATTATTGACTCCGGTTTTGGTGAATTGAACTGATATTCCAATGGAATGATATTCCAACGGAATGATATTCCTCTTGCCTTACCCCAATAACTTCCCTTATACTTTAAAACTTAAATTAGATTGGAGAGTTGTATCATTTTGAGCGGTAGAAAGAAAATTATAAAGGGAACCTCAATTTCCAGTGGTATTGTCATGGGAACAGCCCATGTCATTATGACTGGTGATTTTCAAATCCCGCATAATCAGATATCTGCCTCCAAAATCAATAAAGAGAACGATTTACTCGAAAAAGCTGTTGAAAAAACAATCGTTGAACTGCAGTCTATGCGGGAGGCAGCGCTTCGCAAAGCAGGTGGTCCGGTTGCCAAAATATTTGATGCCCAGCTTTTAATTGCCGGTGATTCCGAATTCTTAAATACTGTCAAAAAGATAATCCGCACCAGATTGTTAAATGCTGCCTTCGCTTACAATACTGCCATTGATGAAGCTACGGCACATTTGAAGAACTCTTCGGATTTATACATGCAGCAAATGGCTATTGACATCGAAGCTGTAGCCAACAAAGTGCTGCGCCATTTAACAGGCGAGGGAACTCAATCTCTACGTTTAGCCCCGAATACAATTGTGGTGGGAGAATCATTCTCCCCCAATGATATCATTTCCTATCGTAACCTCAAAGCCATTGGTTTCGTAACAGCCGAAGGGGGAGCGGACTCGCACATGTCGCTGATTGCCAGATCTTTCTCTCTGCCCGTAGTGTTGGCAGAACAGGGGTGGAAAGAAATCAAAAATAACAGTCGTCTAATTCTTGATGGCTCAGCCGGTGAGATTATAATAAATCCGACTGATGATGACTGGAGCGAATATCTGACTCGCCGTAAAAGCCTGGGACCGGCTCTGATTACCAGAATCAGAAAATTATCTCCCTTTCCGCCTGTTACTTCCGATGGAATACCTGTCGGCATAGGAGCCAATCTCTCTCTTCCCGGTCCAGCTGATAATATTTTAGCTGATCGTAAAATTCCTATCGGCCTGTACCGAACCGAATTTCTTTGTCTGGCCAATAATGATTTCCCCGATGAAGAGACTCAGTATAATTATTACTCAGCTATTGCTGACAGGTTTGCTCCAACACCGGTTATTCTTCGTGCCTTTGACCTGGGATATGATAAAATAACTCCTTTTGGCGAATGGGTTCCTGAAAAAAATCCAGCCCTGGGATGGCGCGGAATTCGCGCCTTGCTGGGTACAGAGAAAATATTCGGAACACAAATCAGGGCTATCCTGAGAGCATCGGTTCATAAAAATTTAAAAATTATGCTCCCTATGGTCAGCGACAGCCAGGAAATCTATAAGGCCAATAAGATAATCTCGCAGGTAAAACTTAACCTGCGAAGGAAAGGAATTGAACATGACCCGGATATTCAAGTTGGGATCATGGTTGAAATTCCTTCGGCTGCTATGACAGCCTCAACCTTAGCCAAATGTGTTGATTTTATCTCAATCGGAACCAACGACCTGACTCAATATACGCTGGCTGCTGACAGAATGAATAATCGCGTTTGGGATCTTTATAATCCCCTACATCCGGCTGTTTTGAACCTGATAAATATGACTGTCAAAGCCTGTAAAAAAGAAGCTATCCCTATTTCGATCTGCGGTGAATTAGCTGGAGATGAGCGGGCTCTTCCTCTGTTTATCGGTATGGGCGTAGATCTCCTGTCAATGACTCCGAACAGGATCGTTGATATCTGCAGGAATGTAAAAAGAATTGACTCTTCGCTGGTTCAACATTTGGTTGGGTCGGTTATGGCTTGCGGTACGGTACAGCAGGTAATGAACTGTCTGGATGATTTCAGTAAGGCCATAAAAAGAAAATAAGTGTGGTTAATATAAAAGAAGGAACAAGACATTGAGTATTCTTGACGAAGTAGAACAAATCAGACTAATGGACCCCGGCAACATGTACAACAGTATTTTTGATTTCCCGGAACAGATTGCCGAGGCTGATAAAATCGGCAAACTCTGGCGTGTTGATGCCGGAGAATACCTGGGAATAAAAAATATAGTAATTGCCGGTATGGGCGGATCGGCAATAGGCGGCGATATCCTGCGCAGTTATTTGAGATCAATTCTTCTGGTTCCGGTTGAAATCTGCCGCCATTATATCCTGCCGGAATATGTTGATGATGAATCATTGGTCATTATATCATCCTATAGCGGCGATACCGAAGAAACGGTAGCTGCGGCTAATGACGCTCTTGACAGAAAATCAATGATAGCTGTTTTAACGACTGGCGGTATGATTGGTGATCTCGCCAAACTGAATGAACTCCCAATGGCTAAACTCCCGCCCGGACTTCAACCCCGCGCTGCTTTGGGGTATTCGCTTATCCCGATGATTCATTTTTTTGAAAAAATAGGACTGGTTAAAAAAGTTACTAAAGAGATAGACACTTTAATAAGCTCGCTTCAGAAATTCCGCGATAAATATATCGAGGATAGCCCCGTCATCTCCAATCCGGCCAAACATCTCGCCGAGGCGATTCAAAATAAAATCGTCCTGATTTATACCGGCCCGACTATAACTGATGCGGTTGGCATGCGATGGAAAGGTCAGATCTGTGAAAATTCAAAGAACCTTGCATTCCATAACCAGTTTGCCGAATTCAATCATAACGAACTGGTCGGATGGTCCGATTTGATTTCAATGCACAAAAACCATCTCGCTGTAATTATCTTGCGTGATCAGGATGACCATCCGCAAATCAGGAAACGGATGAACATTGTTAAAGACGTTATCCAGAGCCGTGAAGTGGAAGTGACCGATGTCCATTCACGCGGGCAATCGCCACTGGAAAGAATTCTAAGTCTGGTGCAGATGGGTGATTTTGTATCGTACTATCTGGCAATTTTGAACAAAGTCGATCCGACTCCGGTAAAAATTATCGAGGGACTCAAACAAGCCCTGCAAAACCAGAAATAGACATTTAGTGTCTGTACGTGTGTGGCTCACCGCTTGGGGAGTGTTGAAAAAGTACAATTAGCATGTTGTGGCAGGTCACACACACGCCTTTGGCGTGTCCAAGACCCAACACAACATAACCTGGGGTT